>JAFQOX010000129.1 GCA_017412045.1 Clostridia bacterium | reverse complement strand
AGTACTTTGTGTTCAAAGTTTATTAACGAGATCTTAATTCGTTCTTATTTGTTGTTGTTCAATTTTCAAGGACCGTTGTTTTTTGCGCCCTTCCGTCGAGCGCTCATGTAGTATATCACATCCCTTTTCAAATGTCAATACCTTTTTTGAAATTTTTTAAGATTTTTTTAATATTTTTTATTCTTTTTTGAAAGTGAATCGTTTATATCATTATATTGATTCGTTCCGATTCTATTTTCAAGGTTTTTCTCCTGTTTTTACTCAATTTTCTTTGAAAATCTTTTCATTTTTTCTTGTTTTTATCTTTTTTCTTCAAAAACCGTCAGAAAAATCCATAAAATAAAAAATAGTTTTCCCTCTTATTTGTCAATCAACCATTGACAAAACTCTGCCATGCTTTGCTTGACAGCAATTCTCCGATATGGTATACTTTATATATAATGGATAATCTTATATACCTTTTTATTCAATTCATTTCAGAAAGGACGGTTGAGAAATTTTGTTTGAAATCGACAAAATTCCTGCGGAGATCTACGACGCGTTATCTGCAAAGGGCGTTTCAAAGGAAGATATTCTTCTCGGCGCCTATTGCGACAGAAACTGCGAGCATGAACCGCAGGACGTATACCTTCTTGCCACAAGCAAGGAGCTGTGGGTGCTTTTCGGCGTATTTGCCGGGAAACACGACCATTCGGGGCATCATCACTACGAGAAAGCATGGGAGGAAGCCGATTGCCGCGTATATCCGCTGGATTCCATTTCCCGCTTCCAGATTGAAGAGCTGATCTCGGGATCCCGCTTCACCGCGCTCAGCACGGGCGGAGAGCCGATCTTCATCACCGCGATGACGAACTTCTGCCGCACGTCCATGATCGTTTTTAAAAAATATCTGGACATCATCCGCCGTGAAGGCAATTTCACGCTGGATCCCGCAGACGATCCCAAGGAAAGCCGCTGTCCGAAATGCGGACACCGTTATCCCGAGAAAAACCGTAAGATCTGCCCGCGTTGTATGGAAAAGGGACGGCTCTTCCGCAGAATCTCCGTTTTCTTCTTACAATATAAAGGAGATCTTGCCATTTCGCTGCTCTCGCTGGTCGCCATGACCGCGCTCAGCATCTGGGCAACCAATCTTTCCTCCGGCTTCTTCATCAAAAACGTACTGAAGGACACGGAAAGCCGATTTTACGGTGCCGTCGTGACGGTACTTTGTATCATCATCGGCGTCAAGATATTTTCCATGCTCGCAACGGTCGTCAACAACTATGCGACCTCCATCATCGCCGCAAAGGTAAACTTCAATCTGAAGAAAACGATCTTCGGCGCGATCGAACGTCTTTCCCTGAGCTTCTTCACCAGCAGACAGACGGGCGGTCTGATGACGCAGGTCAATACGGACGCCAATACGATCTACGAATTTTTCTGTAACGTCATCCCTCACCTGCTGGTCAATATCGCCAAGGTGATCGTGCTGATCGTGCTTTTGTTCCTCATCAACCCCTGGCTGGCGCTTTGCGCTTTGCTCGTCATTCCCGTTTCCATCGTCACCATGCGTGTCAGCTACGGCATCAACCGTAAGCTCCATGCAAAGCGATTCTCCGCAAACCGCGCCATGACCTCCTTCCTTTCCAACGAGCTTTCGGGTATGCGTGTCGTAAAGGCATTCTCCAAGGAAAAGGACGAGATCGAGCGCTTCCGCACCAAATCCGCGCAGCTGGCGCAGGCGGATACCAAGAGCGCAACCTTCAATACCTTCGTTTCCCCGATCTCCGGATTTCTCCTCCACTCGCTCGGTAACCTGATCTCCCTCGGTCTCGGCGGCTGGCTGGTTATCAAGGGTCATCTGGATTATTCCGATCTCGTTACCTTCATCGCCTATATCGGCATGATCTACGCGCCGTTGCAGTTCTTCAACGAAATGTCCAATATGACGGCAGACTGCTCCAACGCGCTGCAAAGACTTTTCGAGATCATGGACTCTCAATCCGAAATCTATGAAGCGCCCAATCCTCTCCATATCGAGAATATGGAAGGCAACGTCCGCTTCGATGACGTTTCTTTCTCCTATATTAAAAACCGTAAGGTCATCGACCACGTCAGCTTCGATATCGAAGCCGGACAAACGCTCGGCATCGTCGGACATACGGGCGCGGGCAAGAGCACGCTCGCAAACCTCCTGATCCGTCTTTACGATCCCGAGGAGGGCAAGATCTACATCGACGGCGTGAACGTCAAAAAGCTTGCTTTCGAGGACCTCTATCAGAATATTGCCGTCGTTTCTCAGGAAACTTATTTATTCATCGGCACGATTCTGGAAAACATCCGCTACGCACGCCCCGACGCCACCTACGACGAGGTCATCGCGGCGGCAAGAGCGGCAGGTGCGCACGACTTTATCATCCGAATGCCCGATGCTTACAACACAAAGATCGGCTTCGGCTACAAGGATCTTTCCGGCGGTGAACGCCAGAGACTTTCCATTGCGCGCGCGATCCTTCGCAACCCGAAGATCCTGATCCTCGACGAAGCAACCGCCGCCATGGATACCGAAACCGAACGCAAGATCCAGGCAGCGCTGACCGAGCTCGTCAAGGGCAAGACCACCATCATGATCGCGCACAGACTTTCCACACTCCGCGATGCCGACAAGCTGATCGTCATCGAAGGCGGTAAAATGGTGGAAAGCGGTACGCACGAGGAGCTGATGGCGGCAGAGGGCACGTATCACAGACTCTACAGCCTACAGATCGAAGCGCTGAAAAACGCGGGCATTGCCGAATAACCGGCAACGCCGACCGACAGCGTACGACAAATCATTGTCAATCTGACACAATCATTTCTTAAAATACATATTGAAAGGAAGGTCATACATATGACACCTATGATGATGGGCGGTCCCGGCGGACCGAGAGGCGGCAGACCGGGCGGCTTCGGCGGCCCCGGAGGACCCGGAGGCAGAAAACCCGTAAAAGAAAATCCCAACAGCGTACAGATTTCCAAGGACAACGCAAAATTTATGATGAAAAACGGCTTTCTTTTCATGGCTTGCCCCAAGGATGCCGAGCCCTGCCGCGTACACCTTCACCGTGATTTCCCGTTTGACAATCCGTGGTCCTATATCTCCGTACTGAGCACGGACAATACGGAGCTTGCCTTCATGCAGAGCGTGGACCTCTTCGACGGCGAGGACAAAGAGCTGATCGTAAGAGAGCTGGAGCGCAAATATTATACCCCTTCCATTAAAAAGATCCTTTCCGTCAAGGACCGCTTCGGCTTCTCCTATTGGGACGTGGAAACGGAATCCGGAAAAGTCACCTTTACGCTCCAGGACACCTTCAAGAGCATTTCCCGCGCGGGAGATAACAAGCTTTTCTTCTCCGACGTGGACGGCAACCGCTTCGTGATCGAAGACGTCGAAGCGCTTGACAGAAAGAGCCACAAGAAGATCGAGCTTTACCTATAAGGGGTGATGAAGTTGAGTAACAAAACCAAAGAACTGTTTGAACGCGCGCACAAGCTTCAGCCCGACCTGAAGCACGAAGAGGTCGTTTCCCTCTGGGAATACAACCTCGACCGCGAAGCGCCCCGCGGACTGACGGACGGCTTCGTTCTGATCACGGACAGCACGCTCACGGTATACGAAAACGGCGAGATCGCGCTCTGCGAGCCGATGACGAACGTCAAGGAATTCCGTTTTCAATCCGGCGTCGGATGCGTCTTTGCGGAATACGTGAATCAGAGCGGAGAATCCTTTCTGATTTCCAGAGCGAGCAGCTCTCACAAAACCAGAATCGCGACCGCCATCAAAGCGGCAAACCATTATCTCCTTTTCGGCTCTCACGCCTTTGAAAAATATTTTCCTGCGGCAAACGTTTGCCCCAAATGCGGACGCGCTTACCGTCAGGGCTCGGAAACCTGTCTGAACTGTATCGACACCAAACGCGCCGCGAAAAGACTCTGGGGGGTAGCAAAGCCCTACAAATGGCTGATCTTCGCTTCCATGGCGCTCTTCGTCTTTATTTCCCTGCTCGGTCTGATCACGCCGATCCTCACGGAGCATCTGACCGACGAGTTCATTCTGAGCGAAACGCCCGACCAGATCTCTCCTCTTATGTATCTGGTCGTGATCGGCAATATCCTGCTCGTTCAGCTCGCCTCCAGAGGTCTTTCCTCCGTCAGAAACTGGACGCTCGTTATCGCCGGCAATAAGGTCGTTCACCGCTTGCGCGGCATCGTTTTCGATAAGATCCAGCGTCTCTCCATCGCGCGTATTTCCAAGCGCACCGCCGGTGAGCTCATGAACCGCGTTTCTCAGGATACCTCCAGAATCCGTATGTTCATCGTCAACCAGATCCCCAGACTTCTGGAACAGCTTCTCCTTTTCCTTGTCGTCGGCATCGCCTTCTTTATCTACGACTGGCGGCTCGCGCTCCTCGTCGTTCTGCCGACGCCTCTGATCGCGCTTGCGTTCTCCCTTTTCCGCGGCATTATGGGCAAGCTCTTCCGCCGCAGCTGGGAACGCTCCGCGCAATCCAACGCCGTTCTTCACGATATTTTCTCCGGCATCCGCGTGGTCAAATCCTACGGTACGGAAAAACGCGAATCCAAGCGTTTCGAGGATTACGCGCTCGCCGAAAAAAATACGCAGCTCAAAATCGAAACGAAATGGGCTTATATCAACCCTCTCCTGCAATTTCTGATCAGCTTCGGTGAATTTTTCATTTTGTTCTACGCGGGCAACGCCATCCTCGGCGGAGAAATGACGCTCGGCGAAATGTCCAAATTCTCCAGCTACGCAGGTATGCTTTATACCCCCTTGCAGTTCCTTGCGGGCTTCCCCCGCCAGCTGATGATGGCAAAGACCTCCATCACGAAGGTTTTCGAGATCATCGACGAGCCCGAAGACATCAAAGACGCGGACAACGCGCAGGATATCCAGATCAAGGGCGCGGTTTCTCTGAAAAACGTAACCTTCGGCTACGACGAATCCGTGGACGTTCTCCGTAACATCAATCTGGAGATCAAGCCCGGAGAATTCATCGGTCTTGTCGGTAAATCGGGCACGGGCAAATCCACGCTGATCAACCTCGTCATGCGTATGTACGACGTTGACGAAGGCTCCGTCTCCATCGACGGCGTGGATATCCGCGATATTTCCCAGGAATCCCTCCGCTCCCAGATCGGCGTCGTTTTGCAGGAGACCTTCCTTTTCAACGGCTCCATCTATCAGAATATCGCGTACGCCAAGAAGGATGCGACCCGTGAAGAGGTCATCGCCGCCGCAAAAGCCGCGGGCGCGCACAGCTTCATCATCCGTCTGACCGACGGCTACGACACGTGGGTCGGCGAAAAGGGCAACAACCTCTCCGGCGGTGAAAAACAGCGTATCGCCATTGCGCGTGCACTGCTTCACAATCCGAAGCTTCTGATCCTCGACGAAGCGACCGCTTCCCTCGACACGGAAACGGAAAAGCAGATTCAGGAATCTCTGGCAAAGCTCTCTCACGAGCGCACGACCATCGCCATCGCGCACCGTCTCTCCACCCTCCGCAACGCGACCCGTCTGGTCGTTCTGGATAAGGGCAGAATCGTTGAGATCGGCACGCACGACGAGCTGATCGAAAAGCACGGCATTTACTACAATCTCGTTATGGCGCAGAGAGAAATGTCGAAGATGGCTTGATCATCGGGCTGTCGCCCGAACCGAACTTCAAAAATTTTTAAGGGACTGTGGTGTTTTCATCACGGTCCCTTGTTCGTAAAAAATTTCATAATTTTAATTTTATGCGTTTAAGAAGGAGATTCTACCATGAAGCAAGAAGATATGCTCTTAAAATTCCCGACCAATATGCCCCCTATCGTCATCCAAAAAGCGGATTATCCTTTCTTTGAGGTAAAATTTGAAGAGAACAGCTTTATCGTTCCGCGTATCGGCAATACCAACGCATACGGTGTTTACTGCGCCGGGGAGCTTTCCCTCGTCTCCACCTGCCGTGTGCCTAAAAAAGCAAGGATTCATAACGCAGAAGGCGTTCAGATATGCCGCGACACCTATCATGTCAAAAAAGGAAAATCCATGAAAAACGAATGCATTTGGTTCGTTCAGCTTACAGATCAAGCTCTTCTTACCCTCGCCGTACTCCGTTGCGTCGGCGAACAGGAAGCCGCGGACATTCCTACGGAACTCCATACTTTTCTGGATAAAGATTTTGATGCTGCCGTCAACGGAAACGGAGAATTTCACGGCATGCCTCTTTGGATCAGGGAAAATCCGGTACAAACAGATGAAACCGGCATACGCATTCCTCAGCAAAGCCTTCGCTATACTGCCGGAACATACGATCTGACGATCGGAAGCAAAACCTTCGAAACCGTCAAATTCATGATTTTGCAAGGTGAGGCTTTCAAGGAATTTTTCGTTGACCGAAACGGCAGACTCATTCTGATGCGTTGGCACCAATCGCAAACCGACGTTTTCCGCTCCGGAATATATCCGCAAGAATTCAAGGAACGCATTCGAAACAATCCCCTCGTCACCGTCAACGGAAAAAAATATATCCTGACCGAAGAACGCCTCAACGAATACGTTTTTTCACTTTCGTAAAGCAAAAATAAAACAAAGATAACGTCCAAAAAGCGCGGTACTCTTTTCTGAGCACCGCGCTTCCTATATGGGAAAATAAATTTTTTGCCGAATTACTGAGCAGCCTTTACGATAACGGTAAAGTCGTCGCTCTTGAGAGAAGCGCCGCCGATGAGACCGCCGTCGATGTTTTCCATGGAAAGAAGCTCTGCTGCGTTCTTAGCGTTCATGGAGCCGCCGTACTGGATGGTGATCGCTTCAGCAGCTTCAGCGCCGTAGAGGTCAGCGATCACGCCGCGGATCTGTCCGCAAACTTCTTCAGCCTGAGCGGAGGTAGCGGTAACGCCGGTACCGATTGCCCAAACGGGTTCGTATGCGATGATTACGTTTCTCAGATCTTCAGCGGAAACGCCGAGAAGAGCAACCTTGGTCTGTCTTGCAACAGTTTCGTAAGTAACGCCCTGTTCACGCTCGGTGAGGGTTTCGCCAACGCAGAGGATCACCTTGAGGCCGTTTGCGAGACCTGCTTTGGTTCTGCCGTTTACGGTAACGTCGGTTTCTGCGAAGTACTGACGGCGTTCGCTGTGACCGACGATAACGTATTTTACGCCGCATTCAGCGAGCATTGCGCCGGAGATTTCACCGGTGTATGCGCCCTTTGCTTCCATGTGAACGTTTTCAGCGCCGATTTCGATATTGGTGCCCTTGGTTGCTTCAACAGCAGCGGCAATGTCAACGAAAGGAACGCAGAGAACGATCTTGCAGCCGTCGAGACCTGCAACCTTGGGAGCAAGCTCGTTCATGAAAGCGGTGGTCTGAGAGGGGGTCATGTTCATTTTCCAGTTACCTGCGATAACCGCAGCTCTTTTTGCCTTGTTCATTGTTCTGTACCTCTTATTCTTTCTATTTTTAGTCAATGCGGAGGTTTCCGCCCAACCGCAGGGGAGGAGCGGAAGGACGGAAACCTCTTTGGATATTCTGTAATATCAGATCGGAAATTTACTCAACCCGAGCCGGGATGATCCGTGCAAACGGCGTTCGGATTATTTGTCGAGCAGGCAAGCAATTCCGGGGAGCTCCTTGCCTTCGAGGAATTCGAGGGATGCGCCGCCGCCGGTGGAGATGTGGGTGATACGGTCAGCGAAGCCGAGCTGTTCGCAAGCCGCTGCGGAGTCACCGCCGCCTACGATGGTGATCGCTTCGGATTCAGCGAGAGCTTCCGCTACAGCGATGGTACCCTTTGCGAGAGTGGGGTTCTCAAATACGCCCATAGGTCCGTTCCAAACAACGGTCTTTGCGTTCTTAACCGCTTCAGCGAAGAGCGCTCTGGTCTTTTCGCCGATGTCGAGACCCATCTTGTCCGCGGGGATTGCGCTGGCATCAACGGTTTCAACAGCGATTTCAGCATCGATGGGGTTCGGGAAGTCTGCCGCGATTACGGTGTCGATGGGGAGGAGAAGCTGTACGCCCGCTTCTTCAGCCTTTGCCATCATTTCCTTGCAGTAGTCAACCTTTTCCGCGTCGAAGAGGGAAGTACCGATGGAGTAGCCCTTCGCAGCGAGGAAGGTATAAGCCATACCGCCGCCGATGATGAGGGTATCAACCTTGGTGAGGAGGTTGTTGATAACGTTGAGCTTGTCGGAAACCTTAGCGCCGCCGAGGATCGCAACGAAGGGACGTGCGGGGTTCTCGAGAGCCTTACCCATAACGCCGATTTCCTTCTGGATGAGGTAGCCGCAAACTGCGGGGAGGTAATCAGCAACGCCCGCGGTGGTTGCGTGCGCGCGGTGAGCCGTACCGAACGCGTCGTTTACGTAAACGTCAGCGTAAGCAGCGAGCTCTTTTGCGAAGTCAGCCTTGTTCTTTTCTTCTCTTGCGTCGAAACGAACGTTTTCGAGAAGAACGGCTTCGCCTGCCTTCATAGCGGCAACCTTTGCCTTTGCATCCTCGCCAACGATATCTTCAGCGAAGGTAACCTTGCCGCCGAGGTATTCGTTGAGACGGTCAGCAACGGGCTTCAGGGTGAGCTTCTTTTTGTCGCCTGCGGCCTTTGCGAGAAGCTTAGCGGTTTCAGCAGCCTGTTCTTCTACAGGGAGAGCTTCCACTTTCTTCTTTTCCTTCTTGGTGAGACCGAAGCCTTCGGTCAGGATGTTGTGGGGCTTGCCCATGTGAGAGCAAAGAATAACCTTTGCGCCCTGATCGAGCAGGTATTTGATGGTGGGAAGCGCTTCAACAATTCTCTTGTCGCTTGTGATCACGCCGTCCTTGAGCGGAACGTTGAAGTCACATCTGACGAGGACTGTTTTGCCGGCAACTTCAATGTCTTCAATAGTCTTTTTGTTGTAGTTCATTGGTTAGCACCTATCCTTTACTATAATATTACACTTTCAGTATATCACGATTCATCCGTATTTGCAATATTTTTCGCAAATAAATTTCGGAGGAATTTCAGATTTCTTTCATTTTTTGCGCCGCACCGACGTCAAAAAACGAATTCAGTTCGCGCCGCGCATGATATCGCCCTTGCGAAGCGCAAAGGGAACGGGCACGTAGAACTCCATAAAGGGGTGCGGAGCGGATTCCACGCTTTCGCCGTCGGCGTTTTTCATCGAAGGGATGCGCATAGCCCGTCCGAATTTTCCGGGCGTGATGATCTCGACGTCGTCGCCGACCTTCGCCTTATTTCTCTGGATGAATTTCGCGATTCCCGTCTCGGCATCGTAATCCACGCAAACGGCAAGATAGGATTTTTCGCGGAGATAGCCGGGCTGGGTGCAGATCTGGGCGTTCTCCATCGGCTTATCGTAGTAATAGCCCGTGCAGTATTCTCTGTGGCTGACGGAATCCAGCTCTCTGAGCCAGCGCGCGTCCAGCGTATAATGCTCTTTATCCGCCAGATAAGCGTCGATCGCCGCGCGGTATGCGTTGGTCACGACCGCCGCGTAATACGCGCTCTTCATTCTGCCCTCGATCTTAAAGGAGGTGATGCCGCTCTCCACCAACTCGGGAACGTGCTCCAGCATACACATATCTTTGGAGCTCATGATGAAGGTACCTTCCGGATGCTCCTCGATCGGGAAGGGCATATCGGGACGCTTCTCCTCGCGGATGGTATAATTCCAGCGGCACGGCTGGGCGCACGCGCCTCTGTTGGCATCTCTGCCGACGAGCGCGTTGGAGAGCAGACATCTGCCCGAGAAAGAGACGCACATCGAGCCGTGAATGAAGGCTTCGATCTCCAGCTCCGCGGGAATATTTTTTCGGATCTCCCGGATCTCGTCGAAGGAAAGCTCGCGCGCCAGAACCACGCGCGTAGCGCCGAGCATCTGCCACGCCTTTGCATCCGCAGAGCTGACAACGCCCGATTGGGTGGAAATATGTAATTCCGTTTTCGGAAGCAGCTCTCTGACCATCATCATCACGCCGATATCCGCAACGATCGCCGCATCGGGCGCGCCGTTTTCCAGCGCCGCCAGCTCCTTCAGAAATTCGCGGAGCGCGGGATATTCGTATTCTCTGGGCATGGTATTGAGGGTGATATAGATTTTCTTGCCCAGAGAATGCGCGTAGCCGATCGCCTCGTTCAGCTCCTCGAGCGTGAAATTGTCAGCCGCCGCGCGCATACCAAATCGGTTATACGCAAGATATACGGCATCCGCGCCGTACAGAAACGCCGTTTTCATTTTTTCAAAATTACCGGCAGGTGATAAAAGCTCAATCATAGATCCAATTCCTTTCTTTATCGGCAGTTCTCTTTTTGCCGATATGCAATATATAAAGCCGACGGATAAACGATGCGCGGTGCATCGTTTATCCGCTCATTCTATCCTTGGGATTCAATTGCGCAGGCTTCTGACCGCGCGCAAATGCTCCGCGTACGTTCGGGAAAACACGGTCGATCTGTCCTTCGCAGAAACGAAATAATAATAATCCGTGTCCGCCGGATACAAAACCGAAAAGATTGCATCGTATCCCGGCGAGCAGATCGCTCCCGGCGGCAAGCCCTTCGTTTTATAGGTGTTGTAGGGGCTGTCCAGACGGTCGATGTCCTCCGCCGTCGGCGCGGCGGAATCGCCCGACGTCAGCTTGATATATTTGACCGTGGCATCGCTGTCCAGATGAGAAAAATTTTTGCTCTTCAAGCGATTGAGAAAGACGGAAGCGATCGCGGGCATATCCGAGCGGTAATACGCCTCTCTCTCCACGATGGAGGCGATACGCAACACCTCGTCCACCGTAAAACCCTTTTCCGCCGCCAAATCGCGAAGCTCCCGATCAAATTTCCGATCGAATACGGAAAGGAGCTTCGTGAGGATCTCCGTTTCCGTGGAATCCGCGTATACGAAATACGTATCGGGGAACAGATAACCGTCCAGCCGATAGGTGCGGTCCGCGTTTTCGGGAATGTCCGAAAGAAAATCGTATCCGTAGTCGCCGCCGCGCTCGATCGCGTTCACAAAGCCTTCCTTCGTACCGATGCCCTGCGAGACGAATATTTCGATAATCTCGTCCGTCGTCAGTCCTTCGGGGATCGTGATCTTTTTCTGCAAGCGAACGCCCTTTTTCGGTGAAAGCGCGCCGCGAAGCCCATCGTAGCCCATGGAGGAATTCAAAAGAAATTCGCCCGCAAGATAAGATTCTCCAAACGAGCGGATTTTTGCATATAATTGGTAGGCGACGGGAAAACGGATCAACCCCGCCTTCGCCAGGATGCGGGCAACCGTTTGCGTGTCTGCGTTCTCCGGGATCGTAACGCTTTCCGTTTTTTCGGAGAACGTCAGCGCGAAGGCATCGTTGGCAACGACGATGACAACGATGCAAATACACAGAGACACCGCCAAAGACAGGCAAAGCAATTTTCCCGCCGTACGTTTTTTTCGACCGTTCATCATAAAACCAACCTTTCGCAAAGCGTTTGGTCTTATTTTGCGCAGTCGGAACGGTTCTTATGCGTCCAGAAAAATATGCAGCACACAGATAACCGCAAAGCAAACGGCATCTGCCCAAAGCATGGGCGCGGCAAGAATATCCCTCAAGATCACGAAAAATTTACCTTTTTTCAAACGAACGGGCATACGCTCCTCATTCTCGCCCCTTGCGCGCAGAATCTTTTCCGCAGAACCGCAAAAGCCGATAGCGGAAGCCAAGCCCAACGCCACGAGAACGAGGAAGATCAAGAGCCGCGTTTCCGTCGCAATAAAAAACAAATATTTTTCGAGAGAGAGCGCAAACAGCGCGTACAGCAGGTGGGACAAAACGGAAAAGAAAAGATTTCCCGTCAGAAATACGACGGCGGACAGCAAGACACCGTTGAGAAAATAAACGGGGATATCGGCGAGAGACATTCCCATCACCGCATATAATAGCGAGGAAACGAGAATCGAGAGAAACGCGCCTCCGTAGCGGTATTCATGCAAAAGAAAACCGCGGAAAAGGACCTCCTCCATCAAAACGGGAACGACGGCAAGCACGACGAACGTCAGCACAAACGAGCCGATCGAATCGGTCTTGCTCTCAAAAGCCACACCGTAAAGAGAATAGATTCGGTAATCGTAAAAATTTTCGGTCAGAAACGAGCGGATGCCCGCGCTCTGGACCATCATCATGCCCGCCGCAGAAAGAGAAAGCAAAAAGCTGCCCTTTTTGGCTCCGCCGAAGCAGACCGCCATCCAGCCCGCGCCGCGCAGATAAAACGAAGCGGCAATCGCGCATCCGAAGAGCAGAAGCACGGACACGAGCGCGACGATATTGGCAACCATTCCCTTTCCCGGCAAAGCGGGAATGAAGCTCATCGCGCCGAACGGTACGAGAATCGGCAAAATGAGAGCAGGCGCGAGTAAAAACGGATTCCGATGACCTTTATTTTCTTGCATAGATCCCCCTTTCGCTCACGACGACGTCGACGGAAATGTCGTATCTGCCGTGAGGCAGGCTTTTAACGATAAATTCCTCATATGCAACGCCGATGGAGGCGGGCTTGAATACGCCGAAGAAACGGTCGTAATAGCCGCCGCCATAGCCGATGCGATAGCCCTTCCGATCGTAAACGACTGCGGGAACGATGCAAAGCACGTTCCGCTCGCCGTCGACCAGCGGATTGAAGGCGGGCAGGGACGGGAACGGCTCTCGCAAGCCGTAGGTCCCCTTCTCAAAATCCTCCTCGGAGGAAACGTAGTGAAAGGTCATCGTGCGTTCCGGCGCAAAGCAACGGGGAAAGCCAACCTTCTTTCCGGCGTTGAGCGCCGCTTGCATAAGCGGGAGGATATTCACCTCTCCCTTGATCGGATAGTAGAGCAGGATCACGTCCGCATAACGGAAAGCCGCGCTGGAAATAATATTTTTGCAGATCCTCTCGTCCCTGACCTTTCGCACCTCTGCGGGGATCGCCGCTCGTCTTTCCATGTTCTGCCTTCTGATCTCTATTTTATGTTTTCTGATTTCGTACATGAGTATCCCCCCCTCCGGGCAACGTCGTCAACTTCAGTTTGCCGATGTTGCAGTGATATATTTCGCCTGCGGCGAAACGTGATATTTTGACTTCGTCAAAGTGATATTCGCGCTATGCGCGAGTGATAGATTCCGCTGTTCGCGGAATACGAAGGAAACTATATTTTTCTTGATTTGACACCATTACCCCACCGGGGAAGGCTGACGTAATCGGTATTTTCAGCAATGGATATCTTTTTTCTGAAGCTGCCGACGTTGCGGTGATCGCGGAACGTGAATAGAAAATCTCAATCCGCAAGCACGGATGCGCGGATCTGTTTTTCCTTTTCTTCGCCGTAAAGCGCGCCGATCAGAGCAAGCGCGAATTCCAGCGCCACGCCGGCACCCGCCGCCGTAATGATATTTCCGTCGCGGCACACGCGGCTTTCGGAGAGAACGGCGCCCTCCAGATAGGATTCAAAGCCCGGGTAGCAGATCGCTTTTTTGTTTTTCAGATAACCTCTTTTTCCGAGCACGAGAGGCGCGGCGCAGATCGCGGCAAGGAAGCCGCCGCTTTCGCTGACCCGCGCAAGCGTTTGCTCCACGACGGCGCTTTCATCCATGCGCAGGGTTCCGGGCATTCCGCCGGGAACGATCGCCATATCGTAATCGAAAGAAGTCAGCGACGCGGCATCGACGTCCGCCGTAACGCGGATATCATGGGAGCCCGTCAGCGAAGTTCCGCCGACGCCCGCCAGCGTCACGTCCGCGCCCGCGCGGCGCAGAAGATCCAGCGCGGTCAAAGCTTCGATTTCTTCGGTTCCGTTTGCAAAAAACAAAATAACTCTTTTCATAACCAAGATTCCTTTCTTATCGGGAAATACCGAGGAGCGTTTTGGCTTCCTTCAGAATTTCAGCAGAAATTTCATGCATGGGCAGTGGCGCGTTGTCCCGATAACAAACGATGGTTTTCCAACCAAGCTTTTCGGAAGCGTACGCCGCCGCCTCGTGACAGCGCGCCATATAGTCGGTATCCAGCTCGTGAATATCCTTCTTCTGTCCGGTCGCTTCGCTTCTGCCGCCGACGAGGGACAGCGCGATGTCGTAGCGCATATCCAGATACAAAACCGCATCGGGACGGGGAATGCCCATCTTCCGATATTCGAAATCCTCCGCCCAACGAAGGAAATCGTCCCATTCGCTCCGTTCCAGCTTTGCCAGCTGATGAATTTCGTTTGCAGAGGTATAGCGGGTCGCGATCAACACACAGTCCTCCTTCTCATAGAACGCCTTCCAATCCTTTTTGTACGAGGCGAAGCGGTCTACCGCATAGAAAGACGACGCCGCGTAAGCATTGACGTCGCCCGGACGGCTTCCGAATTCACCGCCGAGATACATTCTGACCAACGCAGAGGAGTCGCTGCCGTAGACGGGGAAGGAAATCTCCCGCACCTCTTTGCCCATTGAGCGCAGGGCTTCCGCCAGAATCGGCGCCTGCGTCGATTTTCCGGAACCGTCCAGTCCCTCAATTACAATCAATTTTCCCATTTTTATGATATTCCCTTTCTTTAAAGCTCCGACATCGGAGCCGTTGATCATGATGATAGCCAAATCGCCTTACGCATCGGCGCGGTCGGATTGGCTCATACGCATTTCCAGATATTGCTCCCTGGTAATCAATACCGTGCGCGCTCTCTGACCGTCGGACGCGCTGACAATGCCGCGCCGCTCCATCACGTCAATGATTTTTGCGGCTCTGCCGTAACCAAGCTGAAGCCTTCTCTGAATCAGCGACGTGGAGATCTTACCGCATTCCACGGCGAGCTCGATCGCGCTGTTGAGCATGGGATCGCGGTCCTCCGCGCCTTCCCCGCTCCACGCGGAAGCGTTCCTTCCCTTTTTCTGTCCGCACAGCTCCGCGGCTTTGGTGATCTGCGCCATGACTTCGTCGGAATAAACGGTTCCGTATTTTTGAGAACGGATAAATCCGACGATTTCCTCGATTTCCGTCTCCGACACGAACGAGCCCTGCACGCGGACGGGCTTCTGCGCGCCGACGGGCGCATAAAGCATATCGCCGCGTCCGATCAATTTTTCCGCGCCCTGCGTGTCGATGATCGTACGGGAGTCGATCTGGGACGCTACGGTAAAGGCAATCCTCGAAGGAATGTTCGCCTTGATCAGACCCGTAATGACGTCCACGGAGGGGCGCTGTGTGCCGATAATCAGGTGCATACCGGCAGCTCTTGCTTTTTGCGCGAGGCGGCAAACGGCAGTTTCCACGTCATCGGGCGCGCTCATCATCAGATCGGCAAGCTCGTCGATCACGATCACGATCTGCGGCAGGAATTCCTGCGTGGGATCGTCGGCGATCGCCGCGTTATATTGCGCGATATTTCTCGTATTTCTGGATTCAATGAGTTCAAAACGGCGTTCCATTTCCGCAACCGCCCAATGCAGAGCGCCCGCCGCCTTTTTGGGATCGAACACCACGGGCACGAGCAGGTGCGGAATGCCGTTATAAATATTCAATTCCACCTTTTTCGGATCTATAAGGATCAATCGGACCTCTTCGGGACGCGCTTTATAGAGCAGGCTGATCAGCAGGCTGTTGATGCAAACGGATTTACCCATGCCCGTCGCGCCCGCGATCAGCAGATGCGGCATTTTCGCAATATCCAGATAGACGGGAGCACCCGAAACGTCCATTCCGAGACAAGCCGTCAAACGGCTCTTTGCTTCCGTAAAATATTCGTTTTCGATCAATTCGCGGATGTAGACGGTATTGACCGTTTGATTGGGCACCTCGATGCCGATCGCGCTCTTACCCGTGATGATACCGTCGCTTCGTACGCCGCCGGTCGCCAAAGAAAGCGCGATGTCGTCCAGAAGGTTGATAATGGAGCGCACGCGCGTTCCCGGAGCAGGCTCCAATTCGTAACGGGTGACCGTGGGACCCTTGGAGACGTGGGAAATGCTGACGTGCACGTGGAAATTTTCCAGCGTCTCGACGATCTTATCCGCATTTTCGCGAAGCATCTGCTCTTCGCCCTCATCATCACGGAGCTTTTCCGCCGGATGCAGGAGCGCAAGCGAGGGAAATTCATATTCAGCCGAACCGGCAGACTCCTCGCCGCTGTCCTCGTCCGTCCACGCCGTTTCCGTCGGATTTTCGCAGTCTGCTTGTTCCGGCTTTGCCTCGGAAGCGGCATCGTCTTTTTCCGATACAGGCAGTCCCTCCTGCGCGCGCAAGCCGTCCGCCTCCTCGCTTTCCGTCTGATATTCTGTCTCCGCCTCTGCGGATTCCGCCAAAGCGACCGAAGCCGCCGTTTCGCCAAAAGCCTCATCCTGCCCGCCGACTTCAGCAGAAGCAACATCTTCATCGGCAGGAACGTCCGTATATGCGATAGGCTCGACAGCGGTTCCCGTTTCGGCATTCTGATCCTCTACGGAAACGACCTGCGTTTGATCCTGCTCCGCTTTATCCGCGAGAGAGGAAGGTGCCTGCGCGGTGTTTTCGCACATCTGATTTCCCCAAGCGCGCATTTTCCGTACGCACGCCTTTGGCGTCAATCCAAATAACGCCAATCCCGAAACGGCAAGAAGCAAAAAACCGACGATCAGCGTGCAGGGAGCGCCGAAAACGCAGATCAACGTCAGCGCAAACACGCCGCCGATGAAGCCGCCGCCGCGATATGCGCCGCCGATCTGAAAGAGCGATTTCAGATTTTCTCCCGCAAAGATACCCGTGAACGTATACTCCGTCTGAAGAGAGAGCTCACGGAACGTATGTACGATCACCGCGCTCAAAATCAAAAAGCCGAGCGCGGCAAGATATTGATAAAGAGCAGCCCCGGGAATCACGTCTTTTTTCCGAAAAAACGCGATCTGTATCAACAAAACGGGAACGAGGAACGCCGCAACGCCGAACAGGCCGCAAAAGCCCATCGCGATACCGTAGCCGAGCAATCCCACGTTCCTCGGAAACGTCAGACAAACGGCAACCAGAATCGCAAGCGCGGTCAGCAGGATCTTCACGGTACGACGTCCCGTCTGCGCAGGGCCGTCGCTTACGCGCTTCTGTTTTTCGGAGCGCACACGGGATGAAGTCTTTCCCACGCCCCCTTTTTTATTTTTTTCTTCCGTCAATTTTTCGTCCTCCTAAAATTTGCGCCCGATCGGGATCAGCGAGAAAACAAAAGCGCCGAGATACCGACCAGCATACAGTAATATGCAAAAAAACCGAATTTTTCTTTTGCAGAAATATAAGCAAGAAGCTTCATCGCGGCGAATCCGAAGATCAGCGCCGCCGCCATACCCATCAGGTAAAAGATCAAGATCTTATTTTCAACGGGCGTTACGAGCATTTCCGGAACGTTGATCACGTTCGCGCCGAGAATGGCGGGAACCGATAACAGAAACGAAAATTTCACGGCGTTTTTTCGGGAAAGCCCGAACAGCATACCGCCCGCGATCGTCGCGCCCGAACGGGAAATTCCGGGTACGATCGCGAGAAGCTGAAACAAGCCAACGCCGACCGCGCCCCAAACGGAAAGCAAAGCCTTGCCGTTTCTCTTTGAAAAACGGTCCGAAAGCAAAAGCAGGCTTCCGTTCAGCATCAGCGCGACGCCGATCACGGCGGGATAAGCGGAAAGCCGCTCCAGAGGCTCCTTCAGAAAAAGCCCTGCCGCCATCGGTGCCGTCGCAACCGCGAGCAGGAGCGCCATGCGCTCCGATTCGCTCACGGCTTCCTTCCCAAGCCGTCCGCGAAGCAATTTTCCCGTCACCGTCAACGCGCCCGCGCATACGTCGCACACGTCCCGACGGTACACAATCAAAACGACGGCGAGCGTCGCAAAATGCAACAAAATATCAAAGGACAAATGATTTTCCGCGGTTTCCATTCCGAAAAACGCATGAAAAAGCGCCAAATGCCCCGAGCTTGATACGGGCAAAAATTCCGTCAAGCCCTGAATGATTCCACAAAAAACAGCCTCCCACAGATTCATAAAACGCTCCGTTTCTCCGGAATCCATCTCCGGACGTTTTTTCCGTTTCACCCATGCGCGCCGCTTTCTGACGGTCCATATTGAAAAGACAGCTTCAAAGCTGCCGTAATATGCATAATCATACAAATTGATTATAGCATATTATTTTTAAAAAAACAACATTTTCATAGGATATCATGAAGAAATTTTATGAAAAATTTATTTTTTTCTTCTGTGCCGACCTGCGCGCGGATGACGGTATTCCCATTGTATTATTACCTCACGAAATCTATGCGTGGCACAAAAATACGGAAGCTTTCGTAAAATAAAAAAGCGGGCAACGCCCGCTCCAGCTTGTCGATAAAGTCAGTTAAAAAATTCAGTTTCGTCAATTTCGCCAAAAGATGAGATGCTAAAAAGCCTTCTTCCGGGAGGAAGGTGCCGAGTTTACGAGGCGGAAGGAGCCCGCGTCACTTAAAATTTGATCAAACTTGATGTTTACGCACTCTCCCTCAGTCTTTTGCTTCGCAAAATCCAGCTCCCTCCCAGAGGGAGCCTTCCCTGCT
>JAFQOX010000128.1 GCA_017412045.1 Clostridia bacterium | reverse complement strand
AGTACTTTGTGTTCAAAGTTTATTAACGAGATCTTAATTCGTTCTTATTTGTTGTTGTTCAATTTTCAAGGACCGTTGTTTTTTGCGCCCTTCCGTCGAGCGCTCATGTAGTATATCACATCCCTTTTCAAATGTCAATACTTTTTTTGAAATTTTTTAAGATTTTTTTAATATTTTTTATTCTTTTTTGAAAATGAATTGTTTATATCGTTTTATTGATCCGTTTCAATTCCAATTTCACGTTTTTTCTCCTGTTTTCAGTCGAATTTTTTTGAAATTCTTTTCATTTTTCTTGTTTTTTCTCATTTTTTCTTCAGAAAATTCAATTGGGATCCAATAATTTTTCCAAAAAAATTTCCGATTTTTCTTTTTTTCTTTCCGATAAAGTACGGGAATATTGGTGTCGAAGCGCTTCATTTTGCAAAAAAGATTTCAGACCTCTGTAAATTCCCTCTTCCGAAATATCCGTAATGAGCCCGAGCCTTCCGTGTTCCAGCTGCTCGCCGGCAGAAGTATAAGCGGTCACGAGAATCGGTTTACAAAGAATCTTAGCTTCCTCCACGGAGATCGGCTTCCCCTCGTGTCTGGAAGGCTGCATATAAATATCAGCTTCCTTTATATAAGGATAAGGATTCTTTTTCACTCCCAGAACCGAAACGGCATCCTCCGCACGGCAAGCCCGAATCCGTTCTGCAAGCGCCTGCTCCTCATCGTCACTCCCTTTCCCCAGAATATACCATTTGACGGGATACCCCTCTTTTTTCAACCGCGCCACGGCGGGAACGGCAAGATCGTATCCCTTCTGCCCGCAGATTCTGCCCATCGTCACGATGCGGATGCCGCGAAAATCGTCCCCGAAATCTGCGGAGTCCTCGGCTGCCCGCAGAATTTCATTTTCATCCACGATATTTTCCACGGTCAGAATTTTCGGCGCAATACGGGGCAGCGCGCGCTTTAAGGATTCTTCGATTTCTCCCGAAACCGTAATCACACGATCGCAGGCGGAAAAATATTGTTCGTAAAGCGCGTCCTCGCGGGGCGGTTTTCCGTAATCAAAGTGAAGCCACGCGATTTTCTGTTTCGCGCGGACCTTATCCACCATATAAAACATCGTTCTGTCGCCCCAATACGCCAGCGCAATATCGTACGGCTTTTCCCACGCGGGCATACCATTCATCAGCGTCATCCATATTCTGTGAGCGGCAAACGTCTTTTCCTCTGCCGAGCGTCGGGTCAATCTTTTCAGGATATCGGGGAATAATCGCAACAGACGAACGGGATTTCGGCAGACACCGTATTTCACGATCAAGGACAGCGCGTTTTTCCGATCCAATAAAAAGAGGTCGCCCCATTCTCCCATATCCAGAACGCGGATTTCCTTGGGAATACGGTCCAGAAAATCCCCCTCCCGTTTCGCCAGAAGCAGATCCACGTCATATTTTCCGTAATCGATTGCATGGGCGGCAAAGGACAGAAACGATTTTTCACTTCCCGCCGCCGCCATTGTGATGCCGATGATCAATACGCTTTTCTTCATAATCCTGCCTTTCGATTTGTAAAATATTTCCATTTTCATTATAAAGCAAAAAAATGCCGCGGTAAACCCCTCAGCGAAAGAATTCAAAAAAATTTATTGATATTTTTATAGAAATGCGTTATAATTAGGAAAAAGATATTTTTACAGAAAGGATTTTGACTATGGCAGATTTTTTTGGTGCAATCGCCGCAGGTGAAATCGGCTCCAAACGCCTTCCCTTGATCTTCCCTGAGCCTACACCCAAAAACGGCGTATCCCTACCTCTCCGATATTCTGAAAACCAATTGCCGACGGCGGTCTACAAAAAGCCGGATTCCCGCACGAAGCTGGACGCGCAGATCGAATCACTCCGCGAATATTATGCCCCCTTCATGCAGAAGCTCGCACCTAAGCCACCGAGCGCGCGGACAACCTTTATTTTAAAAGAGTTTCAAATGCGTGAGCAGACGGAGGATGACCTTGCCGATTTTTCACGCGTGCTCTGCGGCGCGGGCGAATGGCAAAATATCAACGTCCCCTATTACGCGGGTCCTACGGGAAACGCCGTCAGCTATTATCGCACGGGCTTTTTCCTGAAAAAGCCTGCCCCCCATCAATCCGTATGGCTGCATTTTGACGGCGTGGATTATATCGCGGAGGTTTTTCTCAACGGAAGCTTCCTCGGTATGCACGAGGGCTTCTTCAGCGCCTTCGAATTTGATTGCACGCCTTATCTGCGCGACGGCGAAAATACGCTCGTCGTCACCGTCAGAAACGACTACGTTTACGGCGGAAACCAAGGCCCCACGAGCGAGCCCGTCCGTCTGGAGGGCGATAAAATGTACGCCGCGACCGGCTACGGCTACGACGACAGCGAAACGGGCTGGCACCACTGCCCTCCCGGCTTCGGCATCTGCGAGGGCGTGACGGTGGAGATCCGTGAGCGCGCGTATATTTCCGACGTTTTCGTGCGCCCCCTGCCGGAGACCTCCGAATTTGAGGTCTGGTGCGAGGTGTACAACTGCGATTACGCGCCGCTCAAAAACGTCAAGCTGTGCTATTCCGTTTACGGCAGAAATTTTGAAGAAACGGTCGTAGAGCAATATCCCTACGAGCCGATCACCCTTTCCAACGCCGACCGCGGCGATATGATCCGCATTTCCGATCTGACAGACGAAAGCAAAAAGAAGGATCTGATCAAGCTGAATTTCCATAAGGGCGAAAATCTGATCAAGCTTCGTTTCCCCATGGAAAATCCGCGCCTCTGGTCCCCCGATACGCCCTATCTCTACGAGGCGCAAATCTCGCTCTATACGGAGGACACGCTGCGCGATACGGCCGTCTGCTCCTTCGGCATGAGAAGCTTCACACAGGATCTCACCTCCGAGAAAAAGGGGATGTTCTATCTCAACGGAAAATCCATCCGTCTGCGCGGCGCGAATACGATGGGCTTTGAACAGCAGGATGTTTTGCGCGGAGACTTCGATATGCTCCTCTACGATATGCTCATGGCAAAGGCCTGCAATATGAACTTCCTCCGTCTGACACAACGCCCCGTGCAAAAGGAGGTCTATGCGCTCTGCGACGAGATCGGTCTCATGCTCCAGACTGACCTCCCGCTCTTCACGGTCATGCGCCGAACGAAATTCGCCGAGGGCGTACGCCAATCGGAGGAAATGGAAAAGAGAATCCGCTCCCACCCCTCGAGCATTCTGATCACTTATATGAACGAGCCGATGGCAAACGGCGGCAACCGTCCCCACAGACATCTCGTGCGCGAGGAAACGGATGCCTTTTACGCCGCCTGCGATTCGGCAGTCCGCCTTCTCAACCCCGACCGCGTGATCAAGCATATCGACGGCGACTACGATCCGCCGGACAGCACGCTTCCCGACAACCATTGCTACTGTACCTGGTACAACGGTCACGGCATCGATATGGGCAAGCTTCACCGAGGCTATTGGCTTGGTGTCAAGGATGGCTGGTATTACGGCTGCGGCGAATTCGGCGCGGAGGGACTCGACCCCGTCCCGCTTATGCGTGCGCGCTATCCGAAGGAATGGCTCCCCGCTACGAGCGAGGAAGAAAAAACGTGGACACCCGCGAGAATCAAAGATTCCCAGAGCGGCAATATGCACTATTTCTATTACGACACACAGGATAATCTGGATGATTGGGTCAGAGAAAGCCATATCCATCAGAGCTTCGGAACCAAGCTGCAAACGGAAGCCTTCCGCCGCGATCCGAATATGGTCACGATCGCCATCCACCTCTTTATCGACGCATGGCCCTCGGGATGGATGAAAACCATCGTTGACTGCGAACGCAATCCCAAGCCCGCCTTTTTTGCTTACATGGATGCCCTGACTCCCCTGATGATCAATATACGCTCGGACAGAAAAACGTATTTTTCCGGAGAGCCCGTCAGAACGGAGCTCTTCATCTGCAACGATACGCATATCTCCGCCGACGGCCACAAGATCCGTCTGGAGCTTCTGAAAAAGGACGGCTCTCTCACGCTTTCGGGCGAATACGACGCGGTGTTCGGAGAAAACAGCTCGTTCATACAGGGCGAGATCACCTTCACCGCGCCGCGCACGGAGAGCCGCGAAGCTTATACCCTGCGTGCGATTCTGCTGGATAAAAACGGAGCTGTCATTCATTATTGCGACGAGCCCATGGAATTTTTCCGGGAAGAAGAAATTGCCGAGCCGACCGCCGTCATCGCAGATGCCGCAACGGCGGAAGTCGAAAAAGAAAAGTTGACGGAGCTCGTGCGCAACGGCGCGACCGTCATCCTGAACGGTCTGCGTCCCGGCGAATATCAGTTCGACACCGTGAAGATCAAGGTCAAGGCCTGCGGTATGCGCCCGCTCCATTTCGTATCGAGAAAAACGGGACATCCGCTCACAGAGGGATATACCCCCTACGATTTCCGCCTTTGGTATGACGAGCAAGCGGACAGGATCACGCCTCTGCTTCGCTGTACCTTTACCGCGGAAGGCGCAAAGCCCATTCTGACCAGCGGCAACAGCTTGCGCGGCAGCGCGTGGGGTCAACCCCTCTATCCCGCCCTCGCCTGCGCGGAATTCGAGATCGGCAAAGGAAAGCTGATCATCAACGAGGTCGATCTGGAATCCCATCTGACGAATCCCGTCGCGAGAAGCTTCTATAACCGATTGGTTCAATACCGATAAGTTTTTACGGGAAAGGGCTCTCAGATGAAAACAAAAATCAAAAAAATTCTTTCGACCGTTCTGCTTGCGATCTATTTCATTGCGATATATTGGTTCTTATCACAAACGACCGAGCACCCTCTTGCGGTCATTCTCGCAATGCTTGCCTCGATCCTCTTTATGATCGTCACGCACGAGCTCGGTCATCTGATCTTCGGACTTCTGACGGGCTACCGCTTCGTTTCCTTCCGCGTTTTCTCCTTTATGCTGGTGAAAGCAGAAGGCAAATGGGCGATCCGACGGATGTCCATTCCCGGCACGGGCGGTCAATGCCTGATGGCGCCGCCGCGAAAAAAGAACGGGAAATTTCCCTTCGTCCTTTATAACCTCGGCGGCATTCTCTTTTGCGGCGTCCTCTCCCTGATCCCCATCATCGTGGGATTGTCAGGGGAGAGCTTGGATCTCCGTATGATTCTCTTTATCTTTGGTTTCGTGTCGTTCGTCATGAATCTGATGAACGCCATACCGACCAACGGAAAAAGCATGATCAACGATGCCACCAATCTGAAAATGGCACTGAAAAGCGAAGTTGCCCAAAGCGCCCTTTGGAATCAGCTCGAATACGTCGCTCTGCACGCGCAGAATATCCGCACCGCGGATATGCCGGACGATCTCTTCTTCCTGCCCGAAAAGGAGGAGCTCTCCAACCCTCTGATTTTCTGGCAGATCCTCGCCGCCGTCGAGCGCGCGGAGGATACGGGAGACTATGAAAGGGCAAGAGAGATCGCATTTTCTGCTCTCGATCACGCGAAATCCGTCGCTCCTCTCTACAAAGGCGTTTTACAGATCGAAGCCGTATATCTGGGAAGCCTCCTCGGAAAAGAAGCGGACGGCTCGCTCTCAGACCGTACGGACGAATACCTTGAAAGCATTCAAAAAACACCCGCCTTCCGTACGTTCGCGTCGTTTCACAGAGCAACTTACGCCTATCGGCTCCTGATCAAAAGGGACACGGCAAATGCAGAAAAAGCGCTCGCAGAGCTCCGCTTGAAAATCAAAAAAGCGCCGTATCGGGCAGAAGCGGAATTTGAACAAAATCAGCTCGATTATATCAACAAACAATACGCTAATTATCAATAGGAGGTTTTCTATGCAAATCATCATCATCGGCGGAGGCACCGTCGGAGCCGCTATTTGCAAGCAGCTTGCCGCCGAAGGACACAGCATCACCGTCATTGACACAGATCAAAGCATCTTGAATGAAATATCCAATATTTGTGATATTTTCGGAATCGCCGGAAACGGAGCCGACGTCGCCGTGCTCCGTGAGGCGGGCGCTGAAAAAGCTGATCTCCTGATCGCGCTCACTCTAAGCGATGAAATCAACATCCTCGCCTGTGCCGCCGCAAAAAAGCTCGGCGCAAAGCATACCATCGCCCGTGTACGCACACCGGAATACGCTGAGCTCATGAATTTCATGAGAGAAGAAATGAATCTTTCCTTTACCGTGAACCCCGATCTCGCAGTCGCTAAAGCCATCCACCGTATGCTCCGTTTTCCATCCGTCGCAAAAGTTGATACCTTCAGTCACGGACGAGTCGAATTTGTTGAATTTACGATAACCAAAAACGCCCCTCTCTGCGGAAAAAAGCTGATTGATCTCCGCGGCATCTTCCATTACGGATTCCTCGTATGCGCGGTATTGCGTGACGAGATCATCTATATTCCGTCAGGTGATTTTTACTTGGAGGCCGGCGACGAGGTTTGCATCACCGCTTCGGAAGAAGATCTCCCCCATCTGTTGAAGGAGTTCGGACTTTACAGCGATCCCGTCAAAAATGTGTTGATCGTCGGCGGAGGACGTACGACCTATTATTTGCAGAAAATGCTCCATCAAAGCAAAATCAAAATGACCATCATTGAAAAAGACAAGGTCCGTTGCCGCGAGCTTGCCGAGCGTTGCCCCTGCACCGTGATTTGCGATAACGGAACCAAGCAGGAGCTCCTGCTGGAGGAAGGTCTGGAGCAGATCGATGCATTTCTCGCCATTTCCGATTCCGATGAAGAAAACGTGCTCATCTCCATGTACGCGCAAACCGTTTCGAGTGGTAAAATCATCACCCGCGTCAATTCCATGTCGTATGCAGAGCTCTTCAGAGAAGTAGGTCTGGACAGCATCATTTCGCCGCAGACCTCCACCGTTTATAATATCGTTCGCTACGTGCGCGCCGTCGCAAACGCCAGCAGCAACGAAACCTCGGAAATCGAATCCCTCAGCCGCTTTATGAACGACCGCATGGAGGCGCTTGAATTCCGAATCAAAAAGGACATCGAGGGTCTTACGAATATTCCTCTGAGGCTTCTGCAAAAACGCCACGGTATTCTGATCGCCTGCATAGTCCGAAACAACCGCGTCATGATCCCTTACGGAAACGACGAGATTTACAGCGGAGATATCGTCATTATCGTAACGGCACAGGGACAAATGAAAAACATCAAGGACATCCTACGCATATGAACGTGAAAATGATCCGATACCTTTTAGGTATCATATTGCTGATTGAAGCAGGGCTTCTCCTTTTTCCGCTGTTGGTCGCCCTGCTTTACGGAGAAAGCATCCGACCCTTTCTCATCACGATCGGAATTCTGATCCTGATCTCCGTGCCCTTTATTATTCTGAAGCCCCAAAATACGCAAATTTATACCAAAGAGGGTTTCATCTGCGTTGCGGGCGCATGGCTGCTCATGTCCGTTTTCGGCGCGATCCCCTTCGTCGCCAGCGGGACGATTCCGAATTTCATCAGCGCATTCTTCGAAACCGCATCGGGATTCACCACGACGGGTGCTTCCATACTGACGGAAATCGAAAGCCTTCCGAAAAGCATTCTGTTTTGGCGCAGCTTTACGCATTGGATCGGCGGTATGGGCGTTCTGGTTTTCATGCTTGCAATCCTGCCTCTCGCAGGCGGTCAGACCATGTATCTTATGCGCGCCGAGGTCCCCGGTCCCACCAAGGGGAAGCTCGTTCCGAAAATGCAAAATTCTGCGCTCATCCTTTACGGAATCTACGTCGTTATGACGGTGCTCCTGTTTTTCATTCTTCTGCTTTGCGGAATGGATGCTTATCACGCCTCAGTCAACGCCTTCGCCACGGCGGGCACGGGCGGCTTCTCCGTACTCAATAATTCCATCGCAGGCTACAACAATCCCGCCGTAGAATGGGTAATAGCGATCTTCATGCTCCTTTTCGGCATTAATTTCAATCTCTATTACTTTATGATTATCAAGCGATGGAGCGAGATCCGCAAAAATGAAGAGCTTTATACCTTCCTTGCAATTTGCTTGATTTCAACCGTTGCCATCGCCGCCAATACATGGAAGCTGTTTGAAAATGCAGGCGATTGCATTCGCACCGCGTTCTTTCAGGTCACCACGATCATCTCCACCTGCGGATTTGCGACCGCAGATTTCAATCTTTGGCCGGCGCTTTCCCAAAGCATCCTCATACTCCTTATGTTAATGGGCTCCTGCGCAGGCTCCACCGCCGGAGGTCTTAAAATTTCACGCGTCATTCTCATCTGCAAAGGCACGCTTCGGGAAATCCGCCACGTACTGCGCCCCAAATCCGTCAACGTGGTGCGGCTGGACGGAGAGCCCGTTGAAGAGGATGTCGTTCGCTCCGCCATCGGTTATCTCGCGCTCTATCTGTTGCTGCTGGTCTTTACCACCTTCATCATTTCCATCGACGGATACAGTCTGGAAACCAACCTCACCGCAACCATTGCTTGCCTCAACAATATCGGTCCCGGTCTCAAGGAGGTCGGTCCCACGGGAAATTTTTCCGGCTATTCGCTCTTTTCACAATTCCTGCTTGCGCTCAACATGCTGTTCGGCAGATTGGAGATCATGCCCATGATGATCCTTTTCTCCCCCTTCACGTGGAAAAAAATCCGCGAGCAGAAAAAGCTGGCAAGAAAAAGAAAGCTGAACCAGCTCAAAAAGCAAGACCTCAAGTCCGACGAGACGATTCCGAAAAAATATTGGTAACGCAGAGCCGTCTCATTCAGGATAATTTGCGCAAAGCAAGCAAACAGAAAGAGGTCCGCCTCA
Organism: Clostridia bacterium; assembly: GCA_017412045.1. Classification (GTDB taxonomy): domain Bacteria; phylum Bacillota; class Clostridia; order Oscillospirales; family CAG-272; genus QALR01. Next base: position 137,379 of record JAFQOX010000128.1, on the reverse strand, counting down.
AATTCGGGAAATGCTTCCAATTGATTAACAATCCAAACAAAAAACACTTGCATTCCATAATGGTTGCAAGTGTTTTTTGTTTGAAGCGTTCAGCAAATTGAGTCAGGTCTCTCCAATGGTCAAAAATTCGTTTCAACTCTTCTCTCGCAAGCGGCGGGAGAATAGACGAAGCGATCGATATGAGTGCCCGTTTCGAAATAATCCAGCCGATAGTCCGTCGGCGCGGCGCTACCGTAGGCATCCACCAGAACCAGCTTCACCTTCATTTTTTCGGGAATGATGTTCTTTATGTATACCGCCGCGCGCTGTCCGGGCAAAACGCCCTCCCGATATTCCGCAAGTCCTGCGAGATTGGGAGTCAATTCCACGAAAATACCGTATGGCTCTATGCTGCGCACGATGCCCGCAACCGTCTGACCGACCTCGAATTTCGATACGTTCTCCTCCCACGTTCCGAGCAGCTCCTTATGTGAAACGTAAATACGAAGGCTATCGTAATCGATATTTTTGATCACCGCCTTGATGGGCATACCCGTATAAAAGCGATCGCGCGGATGGGAAATGCGCGATACGGAAATACAGTCGATGGAGAGCAGGGAAACGACGCCGCAGCCGATATCGACGAAAGCGCCGAACGGCTCCAGATGAGTGATCTGCGCATCCACGACGTCGCCGGGGCAGAGTGTCATCAGATAATTTTCCATGCATGCCTTCTGCGCCGCCTTTCGGGAGAGGAGGGCAACCGTTTCTCCGTTTTCAAGAGAAAAGCCGATCACCTTGAAAGCGACCGTTTTGCCCACGCGCGTAATGACGGCAATGTCCTTGATCTCTTCCCCCGACGGCTGGTACGCCGCCTCCGAACGCGGGATCTTGCCCTTCATCGAGCCCAGATCCACGTAGAGCGAAAATTCCGCATCGCAGAGCAGAGCCTGCGCTTCCAATATCTTCCCCGTTGCCGCCGCCTTTTCCAGCGCGCTCTGCGAATAAAACGTTTCTCTTCCGTCCTGTCCCGCGAAAAAGCCTTCGGGTTTGTACATTTGTGTATTCATGAGTTTCCTCCGATTTTCCATTGATATATGAGCTTATACATGAGCCATCATATGCACGAAAGCCGAAAAGTATGACAGAGAAGAGAAAATGCCCAACCTCCCGTGGGAGATTGGGCAAAATGCAATCGGATTATGCACCGAAGAAAGCGACGAGCGCTTTGTGAACCATATAAACGTCGGTCTTGGAAACGACTTCGTAGGGCGCGTGCATGGAGAGCACCGGTACGCCGAGGTCGATCACGTCGATATTGTGCTTTGCAATATATTTCGCAACCGTACCGCCGCCGCCCTGGTCGATCTTACCGAGCTCGGAGGTCTGCCAGACGATGCCCTTCGCGTCCAGAAGGTTGCGGATATAGCCCGCAAATTCAGCGGAGGCATCGTTCGTGCCGGATTTACCCTTCGCGCCGGTATACTTGGTGATAACGACGCCGTTGTTGACGAAGCAGGAGTTTCTTCTTTCGGAAACCTCGGGGAAGTTGGGATCGAAAGCGGCGTTTACGTCGGAGGAGAGGCACTTGGAATTGGCTCTGACGACGATATCGGAAACGCCGAAGGTTCTCGCGAGGTCGTTGATAACGTCGAAATACATCACGCTCTGCATACCGGTGTTACCGTCGGAGCCGACCTCTTCCTTATCGGCAAGAATCGCCATAATGGTATGCTGAGGATTCTTGACCGCCATCAGAGCGGTGAGAGAGGGATACGCGCAAACGCGGTCGTCGTGACCGTAGGAGCCGATCAGGCTTCTGTCAAAGCCGACGTCACGCGCCTTGAAGGTAGGAACGGCGGCGATCTCCGCGCTGATGAAATCCGCTTCCGTCATGCCGTATTTGTCATACAGGATCTTCATGATATTGAGCTTGACGCCCTCGGGAAGATTTCTTTCGAAGGGCTTGGAGCCGGAAAGAATGTTGAGCTGCTCGCCTGCGATCGCGTCCTTCATGGGCTTCTTCATCTGATCCGCCGCGAGATGGGGGAGAAGGTCGTCGATATAGAATACGGGATCGGAATCGTCCTCGCCGATGACGATATCCACGACGGAGCCGTCAGCCTTGACGACGGAGCCGTGGAGCGCGAGCGGAATTGCCGTCCACTGGTATTTTTTGATGCCGCCGTAGTAATGCGTCTTGAGATAGCCGAGACCGTCAGCCTCATAGAGCGGATGCGCCTTGAGGTCGACACGGGGAGAATCGATGTGGGAAGCGGCGAAATATACGCCGTTTTCGATGCTTTCGGTACCGATCACGAAAGCGGAAAGACCCTTGCCGCGGTTGTTGTAGTAGTACTTACCGCCTGCGGTCACGGGCATACCGAAGGTATAGGGCGTAAAGCCGTCCGCCTCGAGCATTTTGATGCTTTCCTTCACACATTCTCTCTCGATTTTGCCTGCATCCAGATACTTTTTGTAGCCCTCGGCGTAATCGTACGCCGCGCTGATGTCCTCGTCGGAAAGCGCGTTATAAGTATTTTGCGCCTTATAAAAGAGCTGTTCCTTGAGAAGCTGTGCTTGAGATTTGGTTTCTGACATAATATATTTCCTTTCTCTAAAAAAATTTTCGATTTTCAAATGCTTATCCGGAGACACGGTCAGGATAACGCGCGCAGTATTCCTTATAATATTTCATGACCTTGTTTACGTAATTCCGCACGCCCTCGTTCGGGATGTTCTCCACGATCAGAGTCTTTCCGTCTGCGGAATAGGCTTCGTTTTTCAGCCATTTCCGCACGTTTCCGATGCCGCCGTTATACGCGGCGACGACCTGCTCCGTCCCCGTCAGATAACGGGACAGCCAATTCAGATAGTACGTTCCGCACATCACGTTGAATTTTCCGTTCGACAGATCCGCGTAATCCTCCTCCAGATTCAAATGGACCTTGATATCCTCGTTATAGGTCGAGCGCAGGATCTGCATGAGTCCTTTCGCGCCGGAATGCGAAAGGCATTCGGGATCGAAGGTGCTTTCCGCGCGGATCACCGCCAGGATCAGGCGGGAATCGATCCCGTACTCCGCGCCGTAATATACCGCCCATTCGTGACAGATATTCTCGTGGATCCGCTTGCCCGCTTCGGCAACCGTGCCGTAAAGCGCGTCGTACTGAGATTTATAATAAAGAACGGTATTCACGTAATTCCGCGTACCCTTGATCGGGATCTGCTCGACGTCCAGAATGCCGTATTCGTCCACGTAGCCCGCGGCGCGCCACTTGTTGACGTTGCCGACGCCGGCGTGATAGGCAGCCAACGCCTCTACCGACGTGCCGTAATAAGCGTACCATCTGGAAAAATACCAGACGCCCGCCCGTATATTCGTTTCGGGATCGTATAAAAGGGAGGCGTCCGCTTCCGCGCCGATCTTTCCGCAAATATCCTTTTCATAGGTCTCGGGCATGATCTGCATAAGACCGACCGCGCCCGCATAGGAAACGACGTGCGGACGGAAGCCGCTTTCCGCCTTGATGATGGCGTAAACCAGATTCGGCTCCATGCCGTAAAAGCTCGCGTGCTGCTCCACGTGCGCGCGGTATTCACGCGGATAAGCGCCCGCGTCGATGAAGCGCCTCGCGTGACCGGATGCCGTTGAAAACAGCATGACCGCAAAGAATGCGGCAAGCGCGCCGAGTCGGAAAAGTTTTCTGAACAATATGCGAGTCACGTCGGCACCACCTTATCCGTTTATCTGTATATATACATTTTTTCCAATATATCGTTGAGGGAAGCCGAGAGCGTTTCTTCGCTGCCGTTATTTTCCAGCACGTAATCGCAACGCTCCCGAAAAAAGGACGCACCGTGCTGCGAGCGCAATCTCGCGCGTATTTCTTCCTCCGTACGGCTGTCGCGGGCGCAGAGCCGTCTGACCGCCGTTTCCAAATCAGCCGTTACGCCGATCACGGAATCGCAATACGACTCCAGCCCGTATTCAAAGAGCAGGGGCGCATCCAGCACGGCGGACGCATCGCCCGCCTTCGCCTCCTCGATCCGCTCCGTCACGGCGCGCATGATGAAGGGGGACACCGTGTCGTTGAGCTTCCGCAAGGCTTGCGCATCGGAAAAGACCAGAGCGCCGAGTTTTTTTCGGTCAACCGCGGTTCCGCATACGTATTCTTCACCAAAAGCGTCCCGGATCAATCGGGTATAGCGAATATCCTCATAAAGCGCGTGCACGAGCGCATCGCAATCAATGATGCGAAAGCCCTTTTTTTCCAAAAGCGCGGCAACCGTACTTTTTCCCGCGCCCGACATACCCGTCAGTCCGATCAGCATAGCCTTCCTCCGTTTGTTTTCGTTCATAATCAAATATAGATGACCGTATACGCCGAAGCCTTCAGCATACGGTTATAGAGCGCGAGTCCGATGCCCTCCGTTTTTCCCACGACCGCGTAAATCGCGGCGGCATCCGTTTCGTCGAAACGGCGCAGGCAGTCGAAAAGGAGATGGGAGTGCGCCCTGTCATCCGCCTTTTCACCGTAGGAATATACGTGCGCTCCCTGCAGGAAGGGCAGATGCTCGTCGTAGCACAAAATGCCGACCGAGGGATCCTGCGCCAGCTTCTCACGGAAAAAGGCAATCGCCTTTTCATCGAATGTATCATCGTTTTCGTCCTTTGCGCGGAGCAGATGCACCCGCGCGCGGGGCGCGTAATGGCGGTATTTCATACCGGGCGCCTCGGGAGCCTTTCCCTCGGGCAGACGGTCGAGAATGCCGTTGTCCAGAACGACCTCCTCGCATACCGCGCGCAGCATCTCGGGCGTGATCGCGCCGGGACGCAGAAGGATCAGACGTTCACCGTCGATCTTGACGATCGTGGATTCCAGACCGACCTCGGCTTCTCCGCCGTCAATGATGCAATCGATCCTGCCGTTCAGATCGTCCGCGACGTGGCTTGCCGCCGTGGGGCTCGGTCTGCCCGAAACGTTGGCGCTCGGCGCCGCGATCGGAACGCCCGCAAGGCGGATCAGTTCTCTCGCCACGGGATCGCCGGGGCATCGGATGCCGACCGTCATGAGTCCGCCCGTGACCGAGCAGGGGACGTTTTCCCTTTTCGGAAGCACGACCGTCAGCGGGCCGGGCATAAAAGCCTTCGCCAGCTTTTCGTAGAGCGCGTTCGTGTACGCGTATTTTTCGGCATCGGAGGGCCGTGCAATATGCACGATCAGCGGATTGTCGCTCGGTCTACCCTTCGCCGCGTATATTTTTCCCGCCGCATCCGCATCCAAAGCGTTTCCGCCGAGTCCGTAGACCGTTTCCGTCGGAAATGCGACGAGACCGCCCCCTGCAAGGATCTCTGCGGGAAGCGTGAGCTGTCCGGCAAGAGGCTTCGTAAAATCTATCGTTATCAATTCTGTTTTCATCGTAATTTTTGCTTTATCCATTCTCAAGCCGTCTCGCCACCCTTGCCGAGGCGCTCCGCCGTGTCTGCGGAGATCAGAGCGTTGACGACGGCATCGATCTTTCCGTTCATAAAGGTATCCAGCGTATAGAGCGTGAGCCCGATCCGATGATCGGTCACTCTGCCCTGCGGGAAATTATAGGTGCGGATGCGCTCGCTTCGATCGCCCGTACCGACCTGTCGGCGGCGTTCGTCCGCGATCTCGCTGTCCCGCTTCGTTTTTTCAATATCGTAAAGCTTGGCGCGCAAAAGCTTCATCGCCTTGTCGCGGTTTTTGAATTGGCTTCGCTCCTCCTGACATTCCACCACGATGCCGCTCGGCTTGTGGAGGATACGGATCGCGGATTCGGTCTTATTGATATGCTGACCGCCCGCGCCGCTGGATTTGCAGGTCTCGATCTCGAGATCGGCGGGATTGATATCCACCTCAACCTCCTCCACCTCGGGAAGCACCGCCACCGTCACCGTCGACGTGTGGATCCTGCCCTGCGATTCCGTCTGCGGAACGCGTTGCACGCGATGCACGCCGCTTTCAAATTTCAATTTGGAATAAGCGCCGTCTCCGTCCACGGAAAAGGAAACCTCCTTGAAGCCGCCCAATCCCGTTTCGTTCAAGGAAAGCAGCTCCGTTTTCCATCCGGAGGACGCCGCGTACATGGAATACATACGGTAAAGATCGTAGGCGAACAGAGCCGATTCCTCACCACCCGCGCCGCCGCGGATCTCCACGATCACGCTTTTATCGTCGTTCGGGTCGCGCGGCAAAAGCAGAATTTGCAGCTCGCGCTCGCAAGCGGCGATCTTCTCCTTCGCCTCGGCAAGCTCCTCTGCCGCCAGCTCGCGGATCTCCGCGTCCGAGCCGTCGGCATCCTCCAATAACAGGAGAGCCTCCTGCTCCGCATCCCTCGCCCGCTTGTATTCCCTGAATTTTTCAACGATCGGAGCCAGCTTTTTATGCTCCTTCATCATTTCGCGGAAGCGCTCGGCGTTTCCCGTAATTTCAGGCATGGAGAAGCTCTCCTCCAGCTGTTCAAAGCGGGATTCGATGCCCAAAAGCTTATCCAACATAAAAATCTCCCCTTTCCTTCAAAAATCCATACCATTTTATATTATACTATATTTCTTTTTCAAATGCAATAAACAACTTACAAAAAAATAAAAATACGGCGCAGAAAAAATTTTCATTTTTCACATTTGCGTTTAAGCGAGAAAACGGGAGATTTCGAGAGAAAAAACGAGATGTTGATTTGCTAAATTTAAAAAAATAAAAAATTTTTCAAAAAGGTGTTGACAAGCCGAAAAGATTGTGTTATAATCTCATGCGTTACACAAAGAAAGGACACCCCTGTCCTGAAGATTTATTTTATGGAGGAAGTTATCAATGTCTACTTTTATGGCAAAAAAAGAGACTCTGGAACGTAAATGGTACGTCATCGACGCGGCTAACAAGCCCCTCGGTAAGACCGCTGTCGCTGCCGCTAACATTCTCAGAGGCAAGCATCGCCCTGAATTCACCCCCCACGTTGACTGCGGTGAATTCGTTATCATTATCAACGCAAGCAAGGCTGTTCTCACCGGCAAGAAGCTCGAACAGAAATACTATCGCCGTCACACCGGTTACATCGGCGGTCTGAAGGAAACCCAGTACAAGACCCTCATGGCAACCAAGCCTGAGCTCGCAATGCAGCTCGCTGTTAAGGGTATGCTCCCCCACAACAAGATCGGCGACCGCAGCATCACTCGTCTCAAGGTATATGCAGGCGCTGAACACAAGCAGCAGGCTCAGCAGCCCATTACCTACACCGTATAAGAAAGGAAGGTTTGAAGAACCATGTATACAAGTGCTAAACCCTACTTCTACGGTACCGGTAGAAGAAAAAAATCCGTTGCCCGCGTTCGTATTTACCCCGGCACCGGTCTGATCACCATCAATAAGAGAGATATCGACGACTACTTTGGTCTCGAAACCCTCAAGCTCATCGTTAACCAGCCCTTCGCCGTAACCGGCACCGAAGGCAAGTTCGACATCGTTTGCACTGCTCAGGGCGGCGGTATTTCCGGTCAGGCAGGCGCAATCCGTCACGGCGTTGCAAAGGCTCTTCTTCAGGCTGACGAAACCTACAAGCCCATGCTCAAGAAGGCAGGTCTCCTCACTCGTGACCCCAGAATGAAGGAAAGAAAGAAGTACGGTCTCAAAGCCGCTCGTCGCGCTCCCCAGTTCTCCAAGAGATAATTGGTTTTTGCGAATACTTTTCGAAAAAATTACAGCTCCCGTTTTCGGGGGCTGTTTTTTTGCGTGAAAACGATCACGATTTGCTTTAATCAAAAAGGGCGGTTCAATTTGTAAAAACTCTGCCGTCCTATTTACTTTTCACCGTTTTTATGGTATAATACAACTAATAGATAAACTTGAATTTGATGAGGCGATTAAAATGATAGATATTACTGTCTGGATGCAAAACTTCTTGCAGTCACTAAACAAAACTTTTCTAAACCGTGTATGGTTTGTCGGTTTGCAAGGCAGCTACGGTCGCGGTGAAGCGACAAATACAAGCGACATTGATGTTGTTGTAATTCTTGATGAATTGTCCGCTTTGGACATTAAAACTTATAATAATATGCTGAATACCCTGCCTCATAGGGAATTAATTTGCGGATTTCTCTCCGGTAAAGATGAAATTTTGAATTGGGAACCATCAGACCTTTTCCAATTTTGCAACGATACCACACCGGTCAAAGGAAACCTTGATGAAGTGTTAGCTATTGTTGACAAAAGTGATGTTGATAGAGCAATTAAAATCGGAGTTTGCAATATCTATCACGGTTGTGTTCATAATATGTTGCACGAAAAGAGCGAAGATATTTTGAAAGGGTTATATAAATCTGCCTCTTTTGTTGTACAGGCTATTACTTTCAAACAAACGTGTAAATACATCAGCTATCAAAAAGAATTGCTCCAAGTTGTATCTTATGATGAACGAGCCATCGTGGAAATCTTTTTGAGTTTAAAAAATGGTGCACCCATAGATTTCAATTCAATGTCCGAAACATTGTTTTCTTGGGCAAAGAAACGGATTTCCGAAAATGATTAAACAAATTCCAATTTGTCGAGCTGAGTAGGCGTTAAGCGTTGGTGTGATTTTGGTGCAAATTTGGTGCAACACTTTATGCGACGATACTCACGCTATTCACGATATCAAACGGCGTTCTTAAAACTCCAAGAGATAATTATTTTATCGTCGAAATTACAGCTCCCATTTTTTGGGGGCTGTTTTTTTATCGCATTCACACCAATCATTTAACCGCGCATAGAAAACCCCATTGTTCAGCGCAAGTATGTTTTCACACTTGTCTGAACAGTGGGGTTTCGTTCGATTTTGCAGAGAAGCTACAGACATTCTTATTTGCCTTTATTTCAGCTTCGTTTTTTTAACTTGCAGATAAGCAGATATACAGCCGGCGGCAGTGCAATCGCAACGGGTGTCAAAATCAGCACGGGGCGATAATCGAAGGCATCGTCATCCACGTCGGGATCGTCAGGATCAGCGGTGCCGTCCTCCCACTTGGCATACAGCGTCATGTTACCGCTCACCGTGTCAGTTTCAAAGTTCCATTCTTCGGTCAGATGAATATCCTTGAACCAGCCGACCAGTTGCTTGCCCTCTCGTACAGGCGTTTCGGGACGAGACAGCAGTTCGCCGTAGATCGCAGTGATCGGTTCGATGGGAGTCCCGCCGTTGCTTTCAAACTTTACGGTACAAGCAGTGGAAAGAATAACGGTCAAGTCCTTGGATTCGCAATCGTAGCTGCCGCTGCCGTCAGGCAGAGATACCAGAAAATCTTTGCTGGTCAGTGTGGTTACGCCGCTCTCTGCGGTAACCATCAATTGGAAGGAGCCGATACGAGTCTTGCTCTGCCACTGCGCGCCGCCGGACATCGACACGTAGTTCATGTAGAATTCACGCAAGCCGTCGCCCACGGCAATATCCGTGGAGCTGACGCCATTTGACAGCAGGACGCTATTCGGCACCAGCTCCAGAAATTCACTGTCGTAGCGTATCTCGTCCTGCATGGCATACATCACGTAGGCCTTGTCTGAATCGGTTCGGTACAGGTAGAGTGTAACGGTGATGATCTCGCCGGGGGTAACCTCTACGGTGTCCCTCCCGTCTACCGTGATCTCATAGCGAAACGAAGGATTCTCCGCCGCCATCGCCGGAGCGCAAAGCGACAGAGACAGAAATAGGCTCGATAAAAGAAAAAGGAGCCATTTTTTGAAGTTCATAGGGTTTCCCTTTCAAATTAAGGATTCATAATGTACTGCTCCTCCCTTACGAGAGGAGCAGTATGCTATGTGGGATCAGCCGGTAATGTTCAGAATATTGTTGAGGATCACCTGAACGTCAGTAGCATCCACACCGACAGTGTTATTCAGGTCAGCTTCCAGGAACTTGATCATACCAACCGTATCAAAGCCATCGTAAGCCTTGGTCTGGTACATATTGTAAACCAACTGTGCGTCGTTTGCATCAACGTTGCCGTTGGTGTTGTTCACATCCATATTGTACTCAACGTCAATCGCGTTAGCCTCGATCAACGTATCGCCAATGGCTGCCTTTGCGGTGTCAACGCTCAGAGTTTGGGCAACAACCAGATAGCAGTACGCCTGATATTTGGAGGACCAGTACATATTCTGACCGCCATAGCTGTAGGTCTTGCCGTTGATCTCTGCCGTACCGTTGCCATTGATCGTAACCAACCACATAACGGTATCGTTCAGTTGGATGTAATTTTGAACGTTAACAGAGGTCACATCCAAAGTCTTGGTGACGTTGATCGTAACGGCAGTCGTACCGATATCAACGGTGAAGGTGCCGTCATCGTTCACGGTCAGATTCTTGGTGCCGTCGTTGATCACATAGGTATAGCCGACTTCGGGAACCAATGTCAGGGTAACTTGGCTGTTTTTGTCAGCAACGAATTCGGTAACAGTCGTGCCTTCCTTCTGAATTTCATTGGAATTTTGAATGGTCACGTTAACGGACTCGGCAGGATCAATCACTTTGGAAAGCGTGATCACGATATCACCGGTAACAGCAGTGCCGGCGACGGTATAGGTCAGACCACTGGCGGAAGCAATATAGGAAACGCCGCCCACGGTTACGGTCGCAACGTAATGATAACCGTCCACGGTGTCGGTGGCAGCCAATCCGTTGGGCAAGGTGTAGGTCAGAGCGGTCATATAAGCCGCCGTGTTTGCGGAAGTGGTGACCCTTGCGATCTCTTCGGCAGTCACGGTATTGTCACCGTTCACGGTTACGCCATAAGACTTGGGAGTTTCGGTTACGTTGATCACCAGATCTCCGGTGACGTTTGCGACGGTCCAGGTTCCGTCCCCATTATACTGCGCGGTGACAGCCTGTCCGCCCATAGTCGCGGTGACTGTATAGTCATAGTACATATAGGTAGTATTGTTCTTTGCGGCGAAGGTGTAATCGTCGCCGTAAGGAACCGTGTAGTTACCGGTAACAACACCGCCTACGGGAAGAGTTACCTCCAGATCCGCGTTCTTGACGGTGAGGCTCAGCGCGTTCTTACCGACGGCGTCGATCAAATCGGAGCTGATCGCATTCTCGGCGGTGCTGAATTTTGCCTCGGTCAAAGTAACGGTAGTTGCAGAAGCGGTCGCCTGCGCCGCGGTAAAGTTCAGTACGTATGCGGCGGGGTAGGCGTTGGTTTCGCCATAGTCCACCAGCTTGATGGTACCGTTATTCACGGTCATGCTTGCGCCGTTGAGTGTGTGATTTTCTTTCAAGGTCAAGTAGTCCGGGTCATAAGTCAAGGTGATCTCGGCGGACGCAAAGCTGCCGATGGCGCCACCCACGTTCACGGTAACGGCAACTTCATCGTCAACGGTAAATTCCGTATCGTTGGCAGAGATATTGGCAGTATAGGGGTCGGTGGCGGAAATAACGTTGACGGTCGCGGTTTTGACAGCGCCAGCGGGAGCTCTATTGACAGATTCATACGTGTTTTCATCGATAGAGTCCAACACGTATTCAATCACTTCGAAGTTGTAGGACCCGCTTTCGGCCGTTTCCTTCACTCTGAAGGTAGCGGTCATGGTTCCGCCGCTTTGCAAGCCGGTAAGATCATTATCACCCGTCTCAGATTCATGCATACAAGTAATCTTTCCGACAGCATTCGCTTCACCGGTGGTATTACTCATACCTGCAAATGCAGGTTTTGTATACTCAATGACTTCAAACGCAGAAGAATCAAAGCTGATTTGCAAATCAAGATTGGACAAAGGCTCGCTGATAGCGGGAATCGTCAGCGTTACTGTGAAAGTATCGCCGTTCTTTACCTCTGTTGCACTGACGGAAATTCCATGTTCGCCTACAGCCAACACCGTCGTCGGAAGCATGACGATCACAAAACAAAGTGCCATAAAAAATGAGGCAATACGTTTTTTCATGATAATTTTCTCCTGTTCTTATTTAAAATTGTTAAACAAAGATCCCTTTGTATTGATATAACGTTTCATCTGGAGCACATCTCTGGAGTTGATCACACCATCGCCGTTGATATCACAAACTCTGATCTTTTCGGCAATTTCATCAGCCGTACCGGTTGTGATGACCGATCCCTTGGTGTTGATGTAACGTTTCACCTGGAGCACGTCTCTGGAATTGATCACACCGTCATAATTCACGTCGCCGTACAGCCAGAGGTTCTGCTGACCTACGTCAACCGCTTCGTTGGTGACTTCAACTTCCACGATCTTGGGAACGTACTTGCCGGGCTTCAGAAGCACCAGCTTGTAGGTGCCGGCTGTAACGCCCTCAAAGGTGAACGTCTGGGACTTGATCGCCTTACCGTCCACGGTTGCATCCGTGATGCTGCCCTTGATCGCGGTGTAGAGCGCCCCATATTCGCCGCCGTTCTTCCAAGCGGCAAGGATAACGGCATCATCGACATCGCTGCCGTACAACAGGCAGATGGCATCGTCCGTATCATTCCAACTGAACACCGTGCCATTGACGGTAAATACCGTAATCTTGGGAATGGAAACGGTCTTGGTATCGGTGTGTTCCGTTTCGTTGAAGGTCACAGATGCGGTATAAACGGTCTGTCCCTCCGCCTCGGTGGTGGCATCGGTGGTCTGAGCGGATACAACAGCGGTCACGGTTTCCTCATGGCCGCAGGAACAAGTAAACTTCGCAGTCGCAGCCGTATAACCGTTTTCAGAATCGCCTGTCCAGATCCATTCGGGCGTACTGCCGTAAGTGTGACCCAAAGCGGCGGTTTCGTCAGAAACGTAACTGTCACCGCAGTCACAGGTATGCGTGGTATAGCCTTTATCCGTGCAGGTGGGATCTGTAACGACGGACTCGTAGCTGTGATCCGACATGGGCAGAGTCTCGGTCTTGCGATAACCGGTATTCAGGATATCGTAAGAAACGGCGCTGCCGTTAGCGGTGCAGGTAGGCTCAGTATAGGAATACTTGGACATACAACGGCCGTCTGCACCCATAATACCCTGAGGCATAGGACCGCTGGCGGTCATCATCCAAACACTGTCGAAATCAAATGCAGAATAATCAGACTCCTTCCATCCGCTGAGGGTGTAAAGATCGGTTTCCTTAGCGTAATAAGGTTTGGAGGAAGTGCCTTCTGGTACGGTAAATATCGCTCCGCCATTAAAAATACCTCGAGAAGTGCCTGTCGCGGAGCCGACGCCATAGTGGGTAATATAGCTGTAAATCACACAAATTCCGTCGAATCGGCTGTCATACACCGCGTTGCAATAGGAAATACCGCCAATGGTAAGTCCCGAATCATGATTGCTCTTCGGGCTATACAGCGCCATATTGCTGTAGCAGCTCCGAACGATTCCGGTGCCGTAACCGGCGATACCGCCCATAGAAATGAGATTGTAAAGATCGGACGACTTCAGCTTCAGCGTGCCGGAAGTGCCGCAATAGCTGATCGTTCCGTCATTACGACCCGCAATGCCGCCGGCAGAGGTGGTGACCTCCGTATATATATCAGCATCGGGATCCGCGCCCGCATAGCAACGTGTGATCGTGCCATGATTGGAGTTGGCAATCGCGCCGAAGTAAGACTCCGTAGCGCCGGACACACTCAGCTGGTGGTCGATCAGACGCAGCTCCTGAATATGACCATTGTTAACGTCCACCAAGCCGCCGGTAACGGAAGACAGCCCGGTAATGCTGTGTCCTCCGCCGCGCAATTCACCCGAGAAGGACGGAATGCTTTCCCAATTCGCACCCCGATCATTCTTGGGATCATTGGTGAAATCCAGGTCACGGTTCAGCTCATAGACCTTGTCAGGCTCCAGACGGATGGCGTAAAGCTGCTTGTTGGTGGAAACGATATAGGGAGATTCCGTAGTACCTGCGCCCAAAAGCCGTACGATCTGCTGACGGGTGGACACGCCGTAAACGCCGTTTTTGCAAGCAACGGAGGTGATAACCGTATCCTGCTCGATCGAAATCGGCGAGCTGTAGGTTTTACGGGTGCCGGACGTGCTGGGATCCGTGCCGTCCAGCGTATAATAAATCGTGCAACCCGTTTCGGAGGAAGTGAGTGTTGCAGAGAAGGTGGTAGTATGGAATACCACCAAGGATTCCGCAGAGCCGGACAGATTTGTCGTCGCGGACAGACACTCCTTGATAATGGGATACCCCTTGTTGACGTTGCTGCTGTCAGCCGTCCACATATAGCCGGATGCACCCACGGACGCATTCAACTTTGCGACGAAAGATACATCGTATGAGATAGCATCAGTGCCGCCGTAACAGTTTTCATAAGTGCCTTCCGCAGTAATCTGCCCGGTATACAGCTTGTTATATGAACCGGGAGCGCTACCTTCGAGGGTCAGCACAGCATAGCAATTCTTGATCGTGCCCTTGCTCTTGCTGATCCAGCCCACATAACAGCTGGAATCCTGGTTCTCGCTATCGCCGTATACAGAACCGAAGCCGCAGCTGTTCACGACCAAGCCGGTGCTGTTGTTGTTCAAGCACAGCAGGGCGGCTTGTTCAATTTGGCTCATACTCACGTCGCCGCTGACACGGCAGTTCTGAATGGTACCGTTATTATCGTAGCACAAAAGCGGTGTGCTCAAAGTACCCGAGCCCTTCAGATTTAACCAATCCACCTTGCCCGTTGCGGCAATGGTACCGAGAAAGTTACTGTCCATGGTCAGCGTTTTATTGTTTCCCAGGAAAGTACCTGCAAAGGACGCGCTTTCATTCACCGACCATTTGCCTCCGGTCATATCCAGATTGGTATCCAGCTTGATATACAGACCTTCATAAGTCACGCCTGCATTCAGCTGCTTCATAAAGTACCCCAACTGATTTTGCGTATTGATCACGTAGGGGTTTGCCTCCGTTCCGCTTCCCGATGCAAACGCTGTTGCAGTCGTGCCGTTCCAGCCCGCCATGACTTCGCTGAAGAGCATCATGCCGGCGGAAACCACAATTGCCGCAACCAACGCCACAACGGAACAGACGTTGAGGAGTTTTTTCCATTTTTGCTTCATTTTAATTCAATCCTTTCAAAAAAATTTTATCCAATGCTTCAATTCTCCCGGGTATATAATTTAAAATTTGCGCTTTGCTCTCTCCATATGATTGAGGATGAGGATTAATCTCCTCTTCCTCCTCATAAATCACAGAGGGAATTCTGTCCGTAAAAGCCGTGACGCGGTTACAGAGCGTTTGGGGATCCAGAATCTGAGTCCGTAAGATTTGATACCTTGCGCAAATCTCATCCCCGAAGTTTTGAAGCAATCGGTCCCAAAGCAAGTGACCGGTATCGGAGTTCCATCCGTCACCGTCACGAGTCGGCAAAAATACTGTAGGATCATGCAGGTCGGAACCGCCTTCTGCCAAGCCGAAAGCCGTTTCCATATCATACAGCGACGGGATCCACACGTCGCCGTAGTTTACAAGCACCAGATCCTGATCCGTGTGGTTGGTAAGCCCCAAGGCATACAGAGCGATCAGATAATCAATGGCGGCATCCACGTCCAAATACGCAGAAAGCTCTTTACGGAAGGTTGCGTCATCACTGATTCTCACAAATCGGATCAGCTCATTGAAGCTGTCCTTTGCCCATGCGTCGTCTTTTGTTCCGCAATACTCCACTTCCCATGGACTGTTCTCTGTGAATTCCGCCTCGGCATGGAACGTCGCCTCCGGCATAGAACCATGGTTACAAATCATGATGGCGTGTTGCGCGCCTTCCTTCATGGCAAAGAGATCGTCATCTTTATGAAGATTCATCGTAAAGAGACCGTAAAAACGGTCGTTGAGATAAATTGCCACCGGATATCCGTCCACCGCGCCGTAATTGGACAGCGTATGAAGTTCTTTGGGAAGCAACGGACGCGCGGCGCACATATCTGCCCACACATCTGCGCAAACCAAATTTCTGCACTGGCTGGCATCCACATAATTGGCTTTCAAAATGTATTTGTTCTCTTCGTTCCAGTGGCTGAGCTTCAGCTTATTCTTCTTTTGATGATCCTTGTCGTTGTACAGCTTTAGCGTAAAGTTCTTTTTGTTATAGGACAAGGAAATATGCCCCTGATATTTCAGCGTGGCGTAACATTCCAATGAAATGTCATCCTCCGCCAGCTCCAAACAAGCAGTCATCGATACTTCCGCCTTTTTCCCGATTCCATCCAGAGAACCGTAGAGCGAAATTCTGGAAATCGGCAAATTCGGATACTCTGCCCGCGTTTCCTCATGACCGCAAACCTCGCAGACGCGCTTGGAAAAGCCGCAGTTGACTTCATCGCCGACAGCAATCAACACCCATGGATCAAAGGTGTGCCCCTTGGCTGCAACCACATCCCTTACCGTTACCTCTCCGGTTTCAATGTGGGTATACAGACTATATCCATTTTCCGTACAGGTCGGCTCCACAATCTGAATGCTGTACTGCTCGGTCAAATCATCATCCCGACTCCACAACAGCCACGCGCCTGTGACGCACAGGATCAAAACCGCGCAAAAAATGCGAAATACCGCAGGCTTCCATGATATTATTTGTCGATCCGACATATCAAGCAAAATCATCTCCCTTCTATATTTTTTGGAGTCGCTTACGATCGCCGCTTTACCGCTCGGCTCCGATATTACAAATGGATTCGTACATCTATCAGTCTAACAGGTGTATATTTTTTCGATTGAAACAGCGATAATTCCTTTTTTAAGAGTTAAAAATAAAATTTTTATTGAAATTTTATTGAAATCTATTGATTCTTATTTATATATAATGTATAATAATGAATGGAGATGTACATCTATTAGACTGATAGGTGTACATTTTTGTTATTTTGTATGCCTTGATTGTCAAGCAAAAAGACATAATGCATAGTTCAAAAGCTCCGATTTTTCGGAGCTTTTCTTTTTTCTCGGCAGTATTGGTAAAAATGTGCTGTCATATTTACTTTTTCAAGGTTTTGTGCTATCATATTGATAGAATCTTAACTCACAGGCTGAAAAAGGAGGCGCTTCCCTTGAAAAATAAGCTCAAATCACTGTTGCGATGGGCTGGAATTTTTCTTTTATGCTTTGCCGTCGTCTATCTGACCGTATTTTTCGGAGGCTGGAAGCTTTTTGAAAGCGGCGATCCGGTCCTGATCGAGCTCGGCGCGGCGCTCATTTTATCTGTCTTCGTATTCGCATTCAACGAAACTATCACGAAGCTTGAAAAAAAGATCGAGGATTTGGAAAAGCGCATCGACGCTCTGATCGACACCAAAAACCGAAAATCCGCCGAGGAAAACATCGAAGCGGACGATCCGCAGGACAACAATTCCTCTGAAAAAGGAGAAGAACGGAATGACGAATAAACCCACCATCGAAACGATCCGAAAAAACCGTATGATCATCACGGTCGAATACGTTTTCAGAGCCAATTTCAACGATTCCTACTGGCTCGAGGAGGTAAACTATGACTTTGATACGCTTGACAGAGAAAATCTTACCTGGATCGATCCCTATCACGGCAGAAGCAAAACGAACGGCACGTCCTTCGCGCTCCTCTATTGCTCGGATGAAAAGTTCGTCATCCTGAAAAAAGAAAACGGCGAGATCCGCAAAGAAGAAGCTTCCGCCTTTTTGGGCTATACCTTCTGTGAGGATTACGACCAATCCATGCTTCTGGCAGCGCATATCAACATAAGTTGAATACCGCTCAATCCCATAAAAACTGAAAGGATCCCGACATGGAAACGAAAAACAGCTGCTATACTTACTTTACGATCGTCGGCGATTTTGAACCCGACCGCGTATCGGACCTGTTAGGTCTGAAGCCCGAAAAATCGTGGAAAATCGGAGATCTTCGCCGTAACGGTACGGCGTACGATTTTGCACGCTGGACGATCGGCAGATGCGACGAGTACGATGCCATTACCGCCAACCAAATGAGAAAAACCATCGCTCCTCTTCTGGATAAAATCGGTCTATTGAACATGATTCAAAAAGAGAACGCCGTCAGCTTTTGCTTGGAAATCGTCCCCTCCGTTTATGCCGGCGGCATCCATCCCTGTCTTGCTCCCACGCTCGACGTCATTGATTTTTGCCACGCAACGAGAACGGAGATTGATATCGACCTTTACGTTTACGATTCGGAGGAGATTTAAGTTTATGAACAAGATCAATCAAACTCTATACATTCCATTATACGGAAAGGCATTCGTCAGCCACAAGGGCTTATTTCTCTCCGATCCCAAAGCGGAGGAAATCTGGAAAAAAGAAGGATTTCCTCTGAAGGGCAAATCAAAATCCAAATGGCTCGCCTATTATATGGGAATCCGCGCCGCAGTCTTTGACCGCTTCGTCAAAGAAAATCTCCCCTTGCCAGAGAATAGCGCCGTGCTCCATATCGGTTGCGGCATGGACGGCAGAATTCAGAGAATAGGTAATGAACACATTCGTTGGTATGACGTGGATTTTCCCGAGGTCATCCGCGAACGCAAAAAATATTATGCAGATTCTTCCAACTATATTATGATCGAGGGTGACGTACGGAATCCCGAATGGCTGAAAAGTATTCCCGAACGGCAAAGCGCCGTCGTCATCATGGAAGGCGTCAGTATGTATCTGACCGCCGAGGAATTGCAGAACTTTTTCGGAGCTTTGAACGCCCATTTTCAAAGCATATCTCTTTTCATGGATTGTTATACAAGCCTTGCCTCCAAAATGTCAAAATATAAAAATCCCATCAACGACGTCGGCGTGACCAAGGTATACGGCATCGATGATCCGCGCTTCCTGCAAAACGGCGATCTGATTTTCACCCAAGAACACGATATGACGCCGCAAGCTTTCATCGACGAGCTGCGCGGAGCCGAAAAATTCATCTTCCGAAAGCTCTACGCCGGAGGCTTCTCAAAAAAGCTCTATCGCCTGTTTGAATACCAAAAAAGATAACCTGCCAGCGAAAGGAGGCATTGCCATGCTGCTCTACTCCGTTATCATGTTTTCCGTCTCCGTTCTTTTTACGGTCATCAGCACCTCCATTTACAGAGGAAATACCAACTTGATCCACGATTACCATCAAACGAAGGTGACCGACCGCAAGGCATACGGAAAAGCCTTTGGAAAAGCTCTGTTTGTCGTCGGACTCGCGCCCCTGTTCAGCGGACTGATCGCCCTTACGGGAGATTCCAAGCCTATCGTCATCACCGCCATTGCCGTTCTGTTCGTCGGTTTCGGCATAGGGTTTATATGCCTGTGGCGCGTGCAGAAAAAATACAATCAAGGAATTTTCTGATTGATATTTTTATAAAAACTTTTATCCTTTTCCCTTACAAAGGGGAACGCTGAACCTTTTCTTTTCGCAAAAAGGTCTGCACAAAACATCCGGACAAAAGCAAAAGCCGATACGACCCGTTTCTTTTTTGCTTACTTTTTTCTTTTCGCAAAGAAAAAAGTAAGTCGACACGAAAATGCAACAAATTTTTCATAAAAAATATGCTATCCTTAAAAGCAAAGGATAGCATTTTTTATTTTCAAGGAAAAATGCTCAAAATCATCCTCGCCGTTTTTACATTGCAGAGATACAAAGAAAATGGAGGATATCAAATGGAAGAAGCACTTCGTCTTTCCTACGAGGAAGACACGGTCATCGCAGAGATCGGCGGCGAAATCGACCATCACCGCGCGGTCTCCGTACGTTCGCAAATCGACGAAGCATTGTTCAAACGAATGCCGAAAACACTGATCATTGACATTGGAAGGGTGGATTTTATGGACAGCTCAGGTCTGGGGCTCATCATGGGACGCCTGGCAAAAGCCAAGGAAATCGGCGCGTCCCTGATGCTCCGGAATCCGTCCGCGCGTGTCATGAGAATGTTGAAAATGGCAGGTCTTGACCGTATCATTCAAACAACCAAAACTTGATGCACAGAAAGGATGTTAAACATATGCCCAAAAAAGCCTTGAACGAAATTCGTTGTACGTTTTTATCACGGTCCGAAAATGAAGCGCTGGCAAGAAGCATCATTTCCGGCTTTCTTCTGCCGCTCGATCCTACCGTGGACGAGCTGGCAGATATCCGATGCGCCATCAGCGAAGCCGTCACAAACTGTATCGTGCACGGCTACCGAGGAACCGTCGGAACGATCGTGCTCGACGCCAAATCCTTTGACGACCGCAGCGTCCGTATTACCGTTACCGACCGCGGATGCGGCATCGAGAACGTCGCCCGCGCAAGAATGCCGCTCTTTACGACCTGCCCCGACGAGGACCGTTGCGGCATGGGCTTTTCCATTATGGAAAGCTTTTCGGACAGACTCTCGGTCACTTCCGCGCCGGGAAAAGGAACCCGCATCACCTTGACGCGCAAGCTTGCCTCTCCTCTGAAAGGAAGTACATAACTTCGGACGAGACAGTATGATTTTTCTGCTTCGGCAGTCTCCGAGGAAAGGAGTCAAAGAAAACGAAAAATTATGTCTGAATGCATGGAAAATGAAAAAACCTGCGACAATTTTGATTTGATCAAAGCCGCCCAGGATGGCGACCGAAAAGCAATGGATCAGCTGATCGCCCAGAATATGGGACTGGTCAAAACCGTTGCGCGCCGTTTCATCGGCAGAAACGTCGAATACGAGGATCTCGTGCAAATCGGCACGATCGGTATGCTGAAAGCCGCCCGAAGCTTCGATCTGAAATTCGGAACCGCCTTCTCCACCTACGCCGTTCCGTTGATCATCGGTGAAATACGGCGTTTTCTGCGCGACGACGGTATGATCAAGGTCAGCCGCGATCTGCGCAAAAAAGGAACCGTTATCATGAAAGCCAAGGAGGATTTTACAAAACTCCACGGACGAGAGCCCAAGCTTTCCGAGCTTGCGGAGGTCTGCGATATGAGCGTGGAGGACATCGCTTACGCGCTCGATGCCGTATGTCCCATCTATTCCTTACAGGAAACGCTCGGAAACGATGACGACGGCACGACGCTGGAAGCCGTTACGCCCGCAAGCGAAAATATCATCGAGGAAATGACGGACAAGCTGGCGCTGGCGGAAGCGATTGCCAAGCTGGATTCGCGCAGTCAGCAGATCATCAAGCTACGCTTCTACCGCGATCTTTCCCAACAGCAGACCGCCGAAATTCTCGGCATCACGCAGGTCAAGGTCTCCCGAGAGGAAAAAAAGATATTTGAGTTTTTACGAAAACAATTTTAGTGTTTTTCCTTCTTCTCGATTGTCGGTCGCCAATCTGCGTACCCGTCGTCTGCCGTATCGAAGAAACCCAGATCCCGCTTTTACTTTTGCCATAATAAAAATGCCCCGTTCCTTCAACCGTCGGAACGAGGCATTTTTTATTCATTTTTATTCAGGTCTCGTCACAGACGGAACGCCTTTGGCAAAAGTTCCCCGAGCGTCGTTTCGGTATAATGCGAGTCCGTGCCGCCGCAGAGAACGACGAGATTCTCGTCACAAAATTCATACAGAACCTGCCTGCATACGCCGCATGGCGTCGTTTCCCCGTCCTCGGGACCGACGACCGCAATCGCGGCGAATTCCCGCACGCCCTCGGAAACCGCCTTCGCAACCGCACAGCGTTCCGCACAGAGCGTCGGGGAATAGGCGGAATTTTCGATATTACAGCCCGTAAATATTCTGCCATCCGTACTCAGGAGCGCGGCTCCCACATAAAAATGAGAAAAGGGAGCATAGGAAAATTTTCTCGCCGCCATTGCCGCCCGCAAAAGCGCTTTTCGATCAAAATCCTTCATTTCATCAGATCCTTCTTGAAGCTTTCTCCGTTCAGATCATACGGAACGTCAAACATATCCGCAACCGTCGCCGCAACGTCCGAGAAGGATTCGCGCACGCCGAGATTGCCCGGCTTGATTTCCTTTCCGTATACCAGAACGGGAACGTTTTCTCTCGTATGATCCGTACCCCGATACGTGGGATCACAGCCATGGTCCGCCGTGATGATCAGAACGTCATGCTCGCGCATGCCGGAAATGAAGCCGGCAAGCCACGCGTCCAATTTCATAACCGCCTCCGCGTATCCCTTCGCGTTGCGGCGATGTCCGTAAACCGTATCAAAATCCACGAAATTCACAAAGCAAAGTCCGTGGAAATCCCTCTTCAGAAGAGCGGATGCAACCGCCATGCCTTCCTCGTTGCTTCCCGTGCGGATCGCCTCGGAAATACCCGCACCCGCGTAAAGATCGTTGATCTTACCGACGGCGATCGTCTCCAGACCGCGCTGTTTCAAAAGATTCAGAACCGTGGGTCCGGGCGGAACCGCGGAATAATCGTGTCTGTACGGCGTACGTTGGAAGGGCCACTCTCCCGTAAACGGGCGCGCAATCACTCTGCCCACGCAATGCTCGCCGACAAGAATCTCTCTTGCAATTTTACAGCAACCGTAAAGCTCCTCCGTCGGCACGATATCCTCGTGCGCCGCGATCTGCATAACGCTGTCTACGGAGGTATAAACGATCAACCCGCCCGTTTTCAAATGCTCCTCGCCGTAATCGCGGATCACGTCCGTGCCTGAATACGTCCGATTGCAAAGCACCCTTCTGCCGGTACGGCGTTCCAATTCATCTGTGATCTCCTTCGGAAATCCGTTCGGGTACGTCGGAAGCGGCTCGTACGAGCGAATGCCCGCCAGCTCCCAGTGCCCGATGGTGCTGTCCTTTCCTTCCGACTGCTCACACAAACGGCCGTATGCGCCAACAGGCTCCGTCTTTGCAAGAGAGCGGTCGACACCGTCAATATGAAAAAGTCCGAGAGAAGCAAGCGTGGGGGCTTCAAAGCCTTCCGTTTTTATCAAAGAACCCAGCGTATCGCTTCCAATATCTCCGAAACGCTGAGCATCCTTTGCGCCGCCAATACCAAAACTATCCATCACCATTAAAAAAATTCGTTTGGTTTTCATCGCAATTCTTTCCTTTTCCAAAATTCAAAAATCAAGTCCACCTATATTATATCATAAAATCCCGTATTTCGCAACCGAAATTTCATCTTTTTCAATCAACTTTCAAGATTAAAATTGACAATCCGACCATTTTCGATGTATAATAGAATAAAGTGAGGATTTTTTCACTTCAATATTAAGATAACAGGGAATATAAAATCATGACCATACTCAGCGTAAGCGACGTCCGTCTGGAATACGGGACGGACATCATTCTGCAAAAAATAAATTTTTCGATCAACGAGGGCGATCGCCTCGGCATCGTCGGCGTCAACGGCGCGGGCAAATCCACGCTTCTGCGCATCATCGCGGGCGCGACCGAGCCCAGCGGCGGACAGGTCTTTATCGCCAAGGGCAAAAGCATCGGTATGCTCGAGCAAAACGCCATGCTGGAAAGCGACAAAACGCTCACGGAAGAAATGGAGAGCGCGTTCGGAGAATGCAGGCGGATCGAAAAGCGCCTCGCCGTTCTGCAATCGGAAATCGAAACGGGCGCTCATAACGAGCGCGCCATTACCGAATTCGCCGCTCTCACCGAAAAATTCAGAGAAATCGGCGGTTACGAATACAAATCCCGTATCCGCTCCATGCTCACCCGCTTCGGCTTCCCCGAATCCGAGCAATCCAAAACCATCGACACTCTGAGCGGCGGCGAAAGAACGCGCCTCGCGCTGGTTCGCCTGCTCCTCATCGAGCCCGATATCCTCATCCTCGACGAGCCGACCAACCATCTGGATACCGACACGCTGTTCTGGCTGGAGGAGCATCTGCGCGCCTACCCCAAAACGCTTCTGCTCGTTTCGCACGACCGTTATTTCCTCGATCGGACCGCGACGAAGATTCTGGACATCGAAAATACGAAGGCGGAGCTTTACACGGGCAACTATACCGCGTTCGTCACGCAAAAGACCGAAGCCATCAAAAGACAGCAAAAAATGTACGATCTTCAGCAAAAGGAGATCGCCCGCATCGAGGGTATCATACAAACGCAGATCCACTTCGGTCAGGAGCACAACTATATCACGATCGCCAGCAAGAAAAAGCAGATCGAGCATATGGAAAAGATCGACGCGCCGGAGCGCGCGCCGGGAAGCATTCGTCTCGCCTTCGCGGAAGCCGCGGAGAGCGGGAACGACGTGCTGGAAGCGGACGGGCTCGCGAAATCCTTCGGAGAACGCCGCCTCTTCTCCGACGTTTCCTTCATGATCAAAAAGAAGGATCACGTCGTCATCATGGGTCCCAACGGCTGTGGCAAATCCACGCTCATCAAGATCCTCGGGGGATTTACGGAAGCCGACAGCGGCGTGATCGAATACGGCACCGGCGTTATCGCCGGCTATTACGATCAGGAGCAGCGTACGCTCGACGAGAACAAAACCGTTCTGGAGGAGCTTTGCGACGCACACGAGAAGCTGACGATCACGCAGATCCGCACCGCACTCGCGGGCTTCCTCTTCTTCGCAGAGGATATCGAGAAAAAGATCTCCGTCCTTTCGGGCGGTGAAAAAGCGCGACTTATGCTCTGCAAAATGATCCTTTCCAAGGTCAACCTGCTGATCCTCGACGAGCCGACGAACCATCTGGACATCGCCTCCAGAGAGGCACTGGAGAACGCGCTCCTCGCCTTCGGCGGTACGATCATCGCGGTTTCTCACGACCGTTATTTCATGAAAAAGCTCGCCACCCGTATTTTTGACCTTTCGGGCGGATTTTACGATTATCACGGCACGTTTGACGAATATCTGGAATTCAGGGAAACGCGCCGCACGAGCGCGCAAGCCGCGGTCAAAACGGAAAAAAAGGAATCCGACGGCAAGCTCAGATATGCGGAAAACAAAAAGCTCCTCTCCGAAATCCGAAAAGCCGAAAAACGCATCGAGCGCGCGGAAACGGAAATCGAAGAGCTGGAGGAGGAAAAAGCCGCGCTGGATGAGGAAATGAACACCTCCGCCGCGACCGACTACGTCCGTCTTTCCGAAATTTCACAAAGAATGACCGAGATCGACGACCGTATCGATGCGCTTTTCGCCGATATGGAAGATGCGGAGGCATTTCTCCTGGAAAATAAATCTTGAAAATCAAATTTGAGGATGATGCTATGAACGAAAGAAAAATCGCAGTCATCGGCGGCGGCGCCGCCGGTATGCTTGCCGCAGGCTACGCGGCAAAACGCGGCGCAAAGGTCACGCTCTTCGAGCGCAATGCCCTGCTCGGCAAAAAGCTCGGCATTACGGGAAAGGGTCGCTGTAACGTCACCAACAATTGCACCCCCGAGGAATTCATCAAAAATATTACGGCAAACGGAAAATTCCTCTATTCCGCCATCAACCGATTTTCCCCCGCCGACACCATGGCGTTCTTTGAGGAGCTCGGCGTACCGCTCAAAACGGAGCGCGGCAACCGCGTTTTCCCCGTTTCGGACCGCGCCGTGGATATCGTGCTGGCGCTCAAGAAGTTCTGCCTGCAAAACGGCGTTCATATCCTGACCGAGCGCGTCACCGATTTCATACGGGCAGAGGACGGAACGCTCTGCGGCGTGGTAACGGAAAAGCGCAGTCACGCAGGCTTTGACGCCGTGATCCTTTCCACGGGCGGCGTTTCCTATCCCGTCACGGGCTCCACCGGCGACGGATACCGTCTGGCACAGTCCGTCGGACATACGGTCAAGGAGCCGATCCCCTCCCTCGTCGGTCTGACCTCCGACGACGGGATCTGCGCGGCTTCCATGGGACTTGCTCTCAAAAACGTCTCCGTCACCGTCACGGATACCGCCAAGAAAAAAGTCGTTTACAAGGATTTCGGAGAAATGCTCTTCTGCCATTTCGGCATCAGCGGTCCGATGATCCTTTCCGCGTCCGCCCATCTCCGTCCGATGCAGAAAGACCGATACGTCGTATCCATCGACCTGAAGCCCGCGCTGGATGCGCAGACGCTGGACAAACGAATGCTCTCCGATTTCGAAAAAAACAAAAATCGCAATTTCGCCAACGCCTTCGACGCACTCCTGCCCGCCAAGCTGCGCGAGCCCTTCATCAGGCTGACGGGAATCTCTCCCGATAAAAAAATCAACGCCGTCACCGCAGAGGAACGCAGACGCGTGGTCGCACTGATGAAGGGGATCCCCGTCTCCGTCACGGGCTTCCGCCCGATCACGGAAGCGATCGTCACCAGCGGCGGCATTTCCGTCAAGGAGATCGAACCGCATACCATGCGCTCCAAGCTTTGTCCGAACCTCTATTTCGCAGGTGAGGTCATCGACCTCGACGCTTATACGGGCGGCTTCAATCTCCAGATCGCATTCGCGACCGCGCACGCGGCGGCAACCGCGGCGGCAGAAGCATAATTCAACCTTCCAACCACAAAAAATAACGTAAGAAAGGATCTTTTCTCATGATCAACATCGCTCTTGACGGCCCCTCCGGCGCGGGAAAAAGCACCCTCGCCAAAGCCATCGCGGCCAAGCTCGGTTATATCTATACCGACACGGGCGCCATGTACAGAACCATCGGTCTCGCCGTAAAACGCGCGGGTATCGCAACCGACAGCAAAGCCGAAATCATCGCTCTGCTCCCCTCCCTGAAAATTTCTCTCGGCTTCGTGAACGGAGAGCAGAAGATCTATCTCGGAGAAGAGGACGTCGGCGGGTTCATCCGCACGAACGAAATCTCCGCCTACGCCTCCAAGGTATCCGCCATCCCCGAGGTCCGCGCGCATCTGCTTTCTCTCCAGAGAAATATTGCCGCAGAGCATAACGTCATCATGGACGGCCGCGACATCGGTACCGTCATTCTCCCAAACGCGCAGGTAAAATTTTTCGTCACCGTCTCCGACCGTGAACGCGCGCGCAGACGCTACAAGGAATTGATCGCCAAGGGCGAGGTCACGACCGAGCAGGAGGTATACGAAGCCATGAAGGCGCGCGACCTTCAGGACAGCACCCGCGAGATCGCTCCCGCCATCCCCGCAGAGGATGCCGTCTTCCTCGATAACTCCGGTGATTTTGACACCGTCATCGAAACCGCGCTCCGAATCATACGCGAAAAAACGAATCAATCAGAAAGGGATTGCTTATCATGACAAAAATGTACCGCTTTTTGCAGATGATCTTCAGACCCATCTACAAGCTTTTCTTCCGCGTGGAGGTCATCGGTCTGGAAAACGAATTGAAGGAAGGCGCCTGCATCATCTGCGCCAACCACATCAGTATGCACGACATCTTCTTCATCGGCACACGCCTGAAGAGACAGATCTATTTTTTCGCAAAAAAAGAGCTCTTTAAAAATCCGATTCTCCGAAAGATCCTCACCTCCTTCGGTACGATCCCCGTCAATCGCGGCGCGGGCGACCTGAAAGCCATCAAATCCACCATCGAGGTTCTGGAAAAGGGCAACTACGTCGGACTTTTCCCCCAGGGCACGCGTATTCCCGACAAGGAGCCCTGCGTTGACGATGCCAAGGGCGGCGTCGGTCTCTTTGCATACCGTTCCAAATGCAGCATCCTCCCCGTACATATCAAAACCAAAAATTACAGAGTCCGCCTGTTCCGCAAGGTAACGGTCATCATCGGTAAGCCCATCGCTTACGAGGAGCTCGGCTTTTCGCCCGAAAGAAGCAATATGGCGGAATACAACGCGGCTTCCAGACTGATCTTCGAACGCATCTGCGAGCTCGGAAAAGAGGATCGGAAATAATATGGAAATCAAAGTCGCAAAATACGCAGGCTTCTGCTTCGGTGTCAAGCGCGCCGTCGATGCCACGTTCTCACTGACGGAGCAAAACACGGGCGCGAAGATCTACACCGTCGGCTCCCTGATACACAATCCCATCGTCACGCAAAGTCTCGCCGAAAAGGGCGTCGGCATCCTGCGTGAAGAATGTCTGGACGAGGACCTGAAAACGGCGGCGCCCCGCTCGATTTTCGTCGTCCGCACGCACGGCGTCTCTCCCTCGGTGCTGGAAAAGCTCCGCGCTTTTACGGAAAAAAATCCGGGATCCTCCGTCCATGATATGACCTGTCCCTTCGTCGCCAAGATCTACCGGATCATGGAGAACCATACGTCGGACGAGACCTTCACGATCCTGATCGGTAGCAGCGTGCATCCCGAAATCGTCGGCATTGCGGGCTATATTCGTGGAGATTTTCGCATTTTTTCGGATTTTTCCGAGTTGGAAAAAGCGTTCAAAGAAAATTTTGCACAACAAATTGGATCGAAACAAATCATTTTAGCCTCTCAAACGACGCACAATTTGGAAGATTATCAAAATTGCAAAAAATTTCTCAAAAAACTATATACAAACGCTTTATTTTTTGATACAATATGTAATGTTACGGAAACGCGCCAGAGGGAAATAGAAACACTGTCCCGCGAATGCGACGCCATGCTCATCATCGGCGGCCGCGAAAGCTCCAACACGAAAAAGCTCTACGACATCAGCAGAGAAAATTGCGTGGAAACCTATTTCATCGAAACCGCGCGCGACATCCCGCTACATATTAAAAAGATGACCGGCAAAGTCGGCATCGCTGCCGGAGCTTCCACACCCGGCAATATCATTGAGGAGGTACAAAACACCATGAGCGAACAGGAAAATTTCGCACAACTTCTTGAGGAATCTTTTAAAACTTTAAATACAGGAGACACCGTTCGAGGCACCGTGATTGCGGTAACCAATACCGAAGTGCACGTAGACATCGGTTCTAAGGTAACCGGCGTGCTTACACTTGACAACGTAACCGACGATCCCCAGGCTAAGCTCGAAGACCTTTTCAAGGTCGGTGACGAGGTAGAAGCCGTTGCAGTACGCGTAAGCGACCTCGACGGTATCGCTACTCTTTCCAAGAAGAAGGTTGATGCACACAACAATTGGGCAAAGATTGTTGCCGCTAAAGAAAACAACGAAGTTCTCGAAGGCAAAATCACCGAAGCCGTTAAGGGCGGCGTTATCGCATACGCGCTCTCTCAGAAAATCTTCATCCCCGCTTCCCAGACCAACGTTCCCAAGAACGGTGATCTTCAGAGCATCGTAGGCACCAAGCAGAAATTCAAAATCATCGAAATCAAGGAAGACAGAAAGCGCGCGATCGGTTCTATCCGTATCATCATCAGAGAAGAAAGAAAAGCGCTTCTCGAAAACTTCTGGGCTAACATCGAAGTAGGCAAGCACTACACCGGTAAGGTTAAGAGCATCACTTCCTACGGCGCATTCGTTGACCTCGGCGGCGTTGACGGTATGGTTCACACCACGGAACTCTCCTGGCTCCGCATTTCTTCTCCCAAGGACGTAGTTTCCATCGGCGATACTCTCGAAGTATTCGTTAAGGACTTCGACCGCGAAAGAAACAGAATCTCTCTCGGCTACAAGACCGAAGCTACCAACCCCTGGAAGCTCTTCACCGACAAGTACGCAATCGGTGACGTTGCTCCCGTAACCATCGTTTCCATGATGCCCTTCGGTGCATTCGCACAGATCATCCCCGGCGTTGACGGTCTCATCCACATCACCCAGATCGCTAACAGAAGAATCGCTGCTCCCGCAGAGGTTCTCACCCTCGGTCAGGTTGTTGACGCAAAGATCGTTGACATCGACAACGAAAACCACAAGGTAAGCCTCTCCATCCGCGCGCTCATCGAAGCTGCTGCCGCTGAAGAAGCTGCTGCTGAATAATCCTCGGCATACCAAAAATTTTAAAAATAAACTCCCGCAAATCAAACGGTTTGCGGGAGTTTTTATTGCATAGGAAATTGTGCAAAACGGATCTTGCCGTTTTACAGTGTTTGGATATAAGCAAAGCCTGGATAGGCAAGTAACTTCCAGCGGGCGCTACCCGCTTTTCATTTTCTGCACGTCGCAAGCTTTAGAGCGTTTTGGGAATCCGTGCTTTCCTTTTTCATGATACAGTAGGAACCCGATAAAAATTGATTGCAGAGAAATTCATTTTATGCTATAATGATATAAAATCATACGATCGGAGAAAACATGAAACTGAATATAGCTATTTGCGATGACGAACAAAATCAAATAAAATACGTAAAAGATATTGTTTCCGAATGGTCGGAACGAAAAGAACACCTATCCGCTTTTTCGGAATTCCCCTCGTCGGAAGCCTTTCTCTTTGACTATGCGGAGAACCGGAATTACGATATTTTGCTCCTTGATATTGAAATGGCGAAGATGAACGGAATTGATCTTGCAAAAAAGGTGCGCGAAGGCAATAACCGTGTGCAAATCGTTTTTATTACGGGCTATCCCGATTTCATGTCAGAGGGCTTTGAGGTGGCGGCACTTCATTATCTGATGAAGCCCGTAAAAAAAGAAAAGCTGTTTGCCGTTCTTGACAGAGCGATAGAAAATCTCGGACATAAGGAAGAATCCCTCGTTTTGGAAACGGAAAACGGCTTGTTGCGCATAAATTTTTCGGAAATCATGTTGGCAGAAGCCAAAGGACACGATACGGTTTTGACGCTCACAAGCGGAAATGAAACTGCGAAGATCGGTATCAATGACTTGGAGAAAAAGCTTGATGCCTCTTTCGTGCGCTCCCATCGCAGTTATCTTGTCGGACTTCGCCACATTACAAGGATTACCAAGACGGATGTGATTCTTGATAACGGTGCTTTGATCCCGCTTTCCCGTCGAATGTATGCGGTAGTAAACCAAAAATTTATTGATTATTATAGGGGTAAAATGTAATGGCTCGCCTTTTTGACTTTCTGTTTGGAAAAATGATTGACAGGCGTATTGCCGCCTATCAGAATGATATTGTGGAACGCCATCTCGATGAGGTGCAGAATATGTACCGACAGGTGCGCGGCTGGCGACATGACTTTGCGAATCATGTGCAAAATATGAATACCCTTTTGGAGAAAGGCGATCATGAAGAACTGAAGACCTACCTTGATAAAATGGGTGTGGAACTTCGCACGGTCGATACCGTTCTCAAAACGGGAAACGTGATGGTCGATGCGGCACTCAATAGTAAGATCACGCTTGCCATGAGTAAACATATCGCTGTAAACGCGAAGGCAACTGTGCCTGACAAGCTTACGGTTTCCGAGGTGGAGCTTTGTGCGCTGATCGGTAATCTTTTGAATAATGCCATTGAGGGTTGTTTAACCTTGGAAAAGGAAGAAGAACGATTTATCCGTGTTTATATCGGTGTTCTGAAAGGTCAGCTTTACATTTCCGTCACCAATTCCTATCTTGGTATGCGAACAAGAGAAAACGGAAAATACCGCACGACAAAAAATGACAGCAGCTCTCACGGCTTCGGACTTCTTCGTATTGACAGCATTACAAAAAAATACGGCGGTTACGTAAACCGTCAGCATGAGGAAGGCGTTTTTGCGACGGAGGTTATGCTCCCGCTTTAAGAATATATATCGGCGAGTGCGACTGATCGCTCTCGCCGTTTTACGTGCTGAACGCACCACTCGTGCGAAATACAATACCACTCGTGCCAAAATCCACACTTCTTTTATTTCTTGTGATAAGATGAAAGCGTAAGAAGAAAGGAGTCAAGGTGAAAAAGGGATCCTTTTTCACCTAAAAGTTTTGAGGCTTCCGCGCAAAAAGTACCGCGCGGATTTGCCTTGCAAACCTCCTCAAAACTCATATTTTTCATTGCTCATAAGGAGGTATAGAAATGAAAAAGAAAAAACAAAAGAAAGAAAAGCCAAAATACAGTTTTCTTTCAAATATATGGTACGTTTGCCGACTATCGTGGAAATTCAGTCCCATGATGATGGTGATCTCCGCAATCTGCGTGCCATTGACCGTAGCGGTAGGACCGCTTTCGGCGCTTTTACCGTCCACCATCGTGGAATACGTTTCAAACGGGTATACGGAGGAACGGATACTTGCTGCAATCGTTTTGCTTTCACTTTCGCTTTTTGCTGTGCATTTGATACATAACATCTTTGGGGCGGTCAGCGATGGATGTAGCATCGATAATCGTACGCAGTTTATGCATATGGTTAACTATCGTATCTTCGATTGTGATTACTATAAAATGGAAGATCCTGATTTTAATATGAAAAACCAAAAGGCTTTTCACATTACTGGGGCAAACGATACGATAACCGAAAACATATTTACTTATCTTACTGATATTTTTTCTAATATCGTAGGACTTTTTCTCTATTCCGTTTTGATATGGAATATTTCTCCTGTCATTGTTTTTTTGCTTTTTATTACGACAATCGTACTCTACTACGTAGGTAAGTTGAATACGGATTGGAACCATAAAAATAAAGACAAATGGTACGATAAAGACCGACGGATCAATTATGTTTTAAGAAAGCTGGGTGATCTCAGCGCGGCAAAGGATATGCGTTTGTATGGGATTGCAGGTTGGTTTGACGATATGTATCACAAGCTTCTTGGTGAGCGCGTGGAATGGAGCAAAAAAGGAGAAAAACGCTCAATCATATCCAAATTGATTACAGCAACGCTAACGCTTTTGCGTGATGGTTTGGCTTACGGTGTTTTGGTTTATCAAATAGCCAAAGGAGAACTTTCCGCTTCTGAATTTATTTTCTATTTTGCATTGATCGGACAATATTCGCATTACCTTTGGGGGATTATCAATACCTATAACACGATGTATAGTCAATCTCTCGGTGTCACGGATTTTCGTGATTTTATAGACGATAAGGACAAATTCAATCACGGAGAAGGCGTACCGTTTCCGAAATATGCACCCGAAATTGAATTTCGCAGTGTGAGCTTTTCCTATCAAGGTAAAGATAAGGATACTCTCAAAAATATTTCTTTCAAAATTCGCAGTGGAGAGAAGATTGCCATTGTCGGTCTGAACGGTGCAGGTAAAACGACACTCATTAAGCTGATGTGCGGATTCTACCTTCCGCGAGAGGGTGAAATCCTTTTGGACGGAAAACCGATCTCGGCGTACAATATTGAGGAATATTATAAAAATATTGCCGCTGTTTTTCAAAAAATTGACGTACTTCCTTTTTCAATTGAAGAAAATATTACGTTCGGAAAGACGGACGATGAAAAACTGAAAGAGGTTGTACGTCTTTCGGGGCTTTCAGAGAAGATAGACAGTCTGCCGGGCGGCATGAAAACCAAATTCGGGCGCACGCTGCACGAAGATGCTGTGGATTTTTCCGGTGGTGAAAAGCAAAAGCTTGCGCTTGCCCGTGCGCTCTATAAAGAAGCCCCCATTGTTATTCTTGATGAACCGACGAGTGCGCTCGATCCGATTGCGGAAAATGAGATCTATCAGAAATATAACGATCTCACAAAAAATACAACTTCTGTTTTTATCTCTCACAGGCTTGCTTCCACACGCTTCTGCGACCGCATTTTCTTTCTCGAAAACGGCACTATTGCGGAATGTGGTACGCATGATGAATTGATGGCATCGGGTGGCAAATATGCCGAGCTTTACGAGGTACAGAGTCACTATTATAAGGAGGAGGTAAGCGCATGAAAAAATTTGTCCAAGATATCAAAATGTTTTGGAAAACGGCGAAGCATATTGAATCTCTGAGCCGTGGATTGATGATCTTGAATATCATCCGAGCCATTTTCAATTCGCTTTCTCCCTTTATCAATATCTATATGGCGGCGCGGATCGTGGATATGATTCTTGCGGGCGAGCCGTGGGAGAAGACGCTTTTGATGGCGGGGATTACGGTTTTTCTTGATTTCTTTGTGGTAATGATGAAAGCAATCCTGAATTATTTCATCAATATCCGCAGGACTATTTTCAGCCAAAATTATAATTATTCTAAAAACAGTAAAATATCTGCAATGGATTACGATATGGTAGATACGGTAGAAACGCAAAAAACACTGAATCGAATCAAGCAGCATGAAAATATGAACACAGGAGGTCTACGGTCATTTGAACGCGATTTTCCGACTATGATTGGATATGTTTTCACAATCATTTTTTCTGTTGCGCTGACCTTAGAGCTTTTCATTTCTCCATATCCGAAACATCTTTTTGGTATGGCTAAATTCATCGTAACACCCTATTTTGCCGTTTTCATTCTCTTGTTCTGTGTATTTTCCGTATACTTTACTTCTTACTGTAACGCAAAATGTACCCGTTTTCGAGTGAGTGAAATTGACCGCAGAATGCCGTTTTTCAATCAATTTATCAATGCCATTCTCGGTGCATTTTCGAGCGGATCCGGACCCATGAACGTGCGGATTTATCAGCAAAAACCGATTCTTTCTCAAGGTTTGGAGCAAACGTTCAAGGAATCGCACGAAATCATGAAAAATTACAACAAATACAGAGTGAAGCACAGAACGATTCCTTGCGAAATCATAGCGACGCTCATGCAGATCATTCTTTATGCGTTTGCCGGGATTTCCGCTCTTGTAGGACGTTTTTCGGTCGGTTCGATCTCGCAGTATATCAGTTCCATTCTGAAATTTACGGACGCAGTCAGCTCGCTTGTCAGCACGTTTGAAACACTTCGTTACAACAACGAGATCACGAAGATCTATTTTGATTTCATCGAAACACCCTCTCACATGATTCAAGGAACACTCCCTGTGGAGAAACGCGATGACCGTGAATATGAGGTAGAATTCCGAGACGTTTCTTTCCAATATCCAAATACGGATTTTTGGGCGCTCCGTCACGTCAACTTCAAATTTAAGATCGGCGAACGGCTCGCCGTTGTCGGCATGAACGGTTCGGGCAAAACGACGATGATCAAGCTCATGTGCCGTCTTTACGACCCAACAGAAGGACAGATCTTGCTCAACGGCATTGATATCCGTAAGTATGACTACAAAGAATATCACTCCATTTTCTCCGTTGTATTCCAGGATTTTAATCTTTTCGCCTTTACGCTTGGTCAGAACGTAGCGGCAAGCACGGATTATGACGAAGAAAAGGTAAGACAAAGCCTGATGGAAGCCAATTTCGGTGAGCGTTTGGATAAGCTCGAAAAAGGAACGGAAACGTATCTCTATCGCAATTTTGAAAAAGACGGCGTGGAGATTTCGGGCGGCGAAGCGCAGAAGATCGCGCTTGCCCGTGCACTTTATAAAAACGCGCCGTTTATCATTCTTGACGAGCCGACTGCCGCGCTCGATCCTATTGCAGAAGCCGACGTCTACTCCAATTTCAATAACATTGTTGGAGATAAGACCGCAATCTACATCAGCCATCGTCTTTCCTCTTGCCGCTTCTGCGACAGAATCGCCGTATTCGATGGCGGCAGTGTTGTTCAGTTCGGTACGCATGACGAGCTTGTTGCCGATGAAAAGGGAAAATATCACGAGCTTTGGCACGCGCAAGCACAGTATTACACAGAAAAAACAGCATAAATACAATAGCCCCGTAGGTCGGGGCTATTACTTTATGCGAGCGTTGCTCGCTTTTGATTGACAAGGAAACGTTGCCGCGTCTTTCAGCTTTATGCCTTAGGCTTCTGCACCTCTTCACGGAAATACGCCGCCGTATCTGCCAGCAGGCGCAGGATCGAGGGGATCAGCTTTTCGGGATAGCGGTTGACCACGCCGCCCGTTTCGAAATTCATATTGCCCTGATAGCCGACCTCGCGGAGACCCTTGAAGAATCTTTCCCATCTGGTGATACCGCCCGCATAGGGAGTATTGTGATCGTCGTGCATACCGTCGTTATCGTGGACGTGGAGCGCGATCAGACGGTCTCCGAGCTCACGGACTGCAAATTCCAGATCGCCTCCCACGATCTGCAAATGTCCCGTATCCAGACAGAAGCCGAACAGCTTTTCTCCCGCGATCTCGTTGAGCGTGTCGATATAGCGGCAGGCAGTCGGAATGCAGGAGCACGTCGCCGCGTAGGATTTGCCCGATTTGCCGTCCGTGATAAACATATTCTCCAGACAGCATTTCACACCGCATTTTTTGAGAGTCGGAATAAACGAGGAGTAAAAATCAATATTGACCTTCCATTCCTCCTCGGGATCCAAAGGCCTATCGATCTCCCACGCAAAGCAGGGGTGAATGACGATCGTATCACAGCCGCAAGCAGCCGTGATCTCAATGCTCTTTCTGCAAGCCATCTTCATATTCTCTCCGCAGAGAGGATTTCTCGGATTGTAGGTCGGGAAGGGCGCGTGGAACTGTCCGAAGCGCAAGCCGTACTTTTTCGCGGTTGCCTTGATCTCCTCCGTATAACGCGCGATCTCCCCGTCATCCGAGAAAAAGGGGATCTCCGTCGTTTCGGGGCGGGTGGCATCCCTCCACGTCAAAAAGCCGTCCAGACCGAAGTCCATCGCCTCAAAGCCTGCCTCGCTGATGGCTTTCATACCGCCGTCAATACCCAGACGGCTGAGCTCTGCGCCCGTTGAAATACTGATATACATATCGTTTTCCTCCTTTATTTTATTTTTAATTTTATTTTTATGATTTTGATTCGATCACAAGCTCCGCCGTTTTCAGAGCCTTCAGATTTCCGCCGACCATGATGTCAAAAACACCCGGCTCCAAAACGGTCTGCTCCCACGCATCGACGAGCGAGAGATCGTTGACCGCAAGCGGCAGCTCCACGCGGACGGTCTCACCTGCCTTGATAAAGACCTTTTGGAATCCGCAAAGCTGTCTTTCGGGCGTCAGCACCGAGCTGAAGCGGTCACTGTAATACATCTGTACCGTTTCATAGCCGTCCATGCCGCCCGTATTGGTGACGTCCACGGAAACGGTCAGGACGTCTCCCGCCTTTGCCGTCGCAGACGAAAGCGTGACGTCGGAATACGCATACGACGTGAAAGAAAGTCCGTAGCCGAAATCATACAGATTTCCCTGCTCCACGTCCATATATTTATCGCCGTGCCAGCCCGGATATTGGTTGTAGTAGCACGGAATCTGTGCGGACACGCGCGGGAACGAGATCGGAAGCTTGCCGGAAGGATTCCACTTTCCCGCAATCAGCTCCGCCGCGCACAGACCGCCCAGATCACCGCCGTTGAACGTCTCAATGACGGCATCGCTGTTGCGCACCGCTTCGCCGATGCAAAGAGGCTTTCCGTTCACCAACACGGTCACGATCGGTCTGCCCGTTTCCTTCAGACGGCGCACCAGCTCGTTCTGTCTGCCCGAAAGCTCTAAGTTCGCGCGGTCTCGGCTTTCGCCGTTCTGCTTCAGGCAGTCGCCGATCACGCAGATTACGATATCCGCGCTCTGCGCCAGCGCTACGGCTTCCTCCAGCATGGCGTCGTCGGAATATTCCATGACGTCACAGCCCTTGGCGTATACGACCTCGCTTTCGGAAAAGACGGTCCGCACGCCGCGGAGAACCGTATAATAATCGCCGCTCGGCATACAGTCCGCAGGAGATTCGTGCGGATGTGAGAAGAAGGTCCAGTCTCCGTACTGCGCTCTGACGTCGTCCGCGTTCGGACCGATCACCGCAATGCGTTTCGGCTGCGCCTTTAAGGGCAAAATACCGTTGTTTTCCAGCAGAACCATGCTTTCTCTCGTCAATCTGCGGTTGACCTCCACGTGCGCGGCAGAACCGATCACCTCGCGCGGCAAGCGCTTTTTGCTTTCATCAAACAAGCCCAGAGAAAATTTCACACGCAAAATACGGCGCACTGCCTCATCGATATATTTCATGGAAAGCTTGCCTGATTTTGCAAGCGCGATCGCATGATCGTAAAACTGATAGGAATTCATGCTCATATCGTTGCCTGCTTCCACGGCGAGGCGTACGCCGTCGCGATAGCTTTCCACAGCCTTTTGCTTCGTGCGCAGGGAGCCCACGTTGTACCAGTCCGTCACGACGAAGCCCTCGAAGCCGAGCTCCTCCTTCAGGACCTTGCGCAAAAGCTTTCCGTGCACGGTCATGGGGACGCCAGATACGGAGCCGTAAGCCGTCATGACCGTCGAGGTGCCCGCCTCGACCGCCTTTCGGAAGGGAGGCAGAAAGACCTCTCTGATCTTACGCATCGACACCTCGGTATCGTAAGAATCCCTGCCGCCCGTCGCTTCGCCGTATCCGATATAATGCTTCACACAAGCAGCGACCAAGCCGTCCTCCTCGTAGCCCTTGACAATAGCGGCACCGAGAACGCCCACGAGATAGGGATCCTCTCCGAAGGTTTCGTCCACACGTCCCCATCGGGTATCTCTGCCAATGCATAAAACGGGAGAAAAGACCCAGTCCAGACCGTCGGCGTTGACTTCTCGCGCCGTCACCCTGCCCATCTCCTCGATCAGCTCAGGATTCCACGAGCACGCGCAAGCGAGCTGGGAAGGGAAAATGACCGCGCCGTTGAGCAGAGAATGTCCGTGAATGGCATCGATACCGAAGATCGGCGGAATTTTCATACGGGTTTGTGCCGCCTGCGCGCGGATGGCATCTGCTTCCTCGCCGAGAACGTGCAAAAAGGAGCCGCCGCCGAGCTTACAGAACCGCTCGAACACCTCGGGACGAAAGCTCTCATAGCTGACCTGCTGCATCTGCGCTACCTTTTCTTCCACGGTCATCTCCGAAAGCATTTCCGTAATTTTACGTTCCGTTTCCTTGGATAATCTCATATTCAATTTCCTTTCTGTTGCAATATTGGAATACTGCCTTTATTTTAGCATGAAGTAAAATTTTTTGCAAGATTTTTCGGACAGTATTTCAGGACAACAGCATTTACTTTCGAATGTGAAAAAGATAAGATTTTTTACATTCGGCAAAAAATCAGCTTGTTCTACGAAAAAATTCCTCACTTTTGGTCATATCGCTATTTTTCAAACAAACCCTAAAAAAAGTAAATGCTGTTGCTCGGGAAGCATGACAGAAAAACGGCGTTTGATTTTGTCCGATTGCATTTGGAATCCCACTTGGATTTTCCATGTGGAAAACCCGTTTTTTTCTTTCCACAAAAAAATTTTTCGTTGGATTTCGCCCCGAAGCGAGAGGAATTATTCCACAAATCCGATATGAAAAATCGTCTTTTTTTCGGTAAAAAGTCTTGCATTTTCAAGGTATATCCTTTATAATATCTATGTTGACCCTCAAAAACGGTCAAAAATAAGTTTTCCACAGTTTCCACGAAGTTTTCCACAGTTGTTTTCCACCTTTCCACAATTTCATTCCCGCACGCACCGATCGCAAGAAAAACGGTGGAAAACGGAATGCTTCCGGATGATGAAAAAGGATTATAAAATTTATGGAACATACGTTTTATCACATTTCCGTCCTGCTTAACGAATGTATTGAGGCGCTGGACATCAAGCCGAACGGCGTCTACGTCGACTGTACGCTGGGCGGAGGCGGTCATTCCCTGGAGATCGTCAAGCGTCTCGAAAACGGCAAGCTGATCTGCATTGATCAGGATGCCGCCGCCATTGCTGCCGCGAGCGAGCGCCTCGCGCCGTATCAAGACAAAATCATTTTCGTGAAAAATAACTTTTCCGCTTTTTCGGATATTCTCGACGAACTCGGTATTGCGCGCGTGGACGGCGCTCTGCTCGACCTCGGCGTTTCCTCCTACCAGCTCGACACACCCGAGCGCGGCTTCTCCTATAATGCAGAAGCCCCTCTGGATATGCGGATGAACGAGTCTGCCTCGCTCTCAGCCTACGACGTCGTCAACACCTACGGCGAATCCGAGCTTCGCCGCATCATTTCCGTATACGGAGAGGACAGCAACGCCTCCCGCATCGCCGGCGCGATCGCAAAGGCAAGGGCGATCAAGCCCGTGGAAACCACCACGGAGCTTGTGGATATCATCAAAAGCGTCACGCCCAAAAAATTACTCGCCGTCGGTCACCATCCCGCGAAAAAGACGTTTCAAGCCATCCGCATCGAGGTCAATTCCGAAATTTCGATCATTGAGCCCACACTGAAATCCATCGCTTACCGTCTGAATCCGGGCGGCAGAATCGCAGTCATCACCTTCCATTCTCTTGAGGACCGCGCCGCCAAGCACACCTTCAACGCGCTCGCGACGGGTTGCACCTGCCCTCCCTCCTATCCCGTTTGCGTATGCGGCAAAAAGCCCGTCGTCCGTCTGATCAATAAAAAGCCGATTCTTCCCGGCGAGGAGGAGTTGCAATACAACCACCGTTCTCACAGCGCAAAGCTTCGTATCGTTGAAAAATGCGATGACGATTGACGGAAAGGAGCTGTGCAATGTCAAAAATGAAGCAACCCGCCTCTAATAAATTTTCCCTGAAAACCTTCTTGGCTGACGTATTTTTCGGCGGAAAAGAATATAAAACCCGAAACGCCGAAAAGAAAACGCCCTTCCCCTTGATCCCCGTCGCCACATTTATCATTTCGACTGCGCTGATCCTCGTCACTATATTCTCCATCATTCATATTTCAGAGCTGTCCTCCGAGATCGCCTCGCTGAAAAAACAGACGGTGGCGCTTGCCGCGAAAGAAGAATCTCTGAAAAACGATCTGGATCACCGATATTCCTTCGCGGAGATCATCGAAGCGGTCAAGGCGCTCGGTTTCTCGGAGGACGGCGGAAAAATCATCTATATCGAGCCGAAAAGCAATCCAGACGCAGATTCGACGGAATAATCATCATAAAATCCAAAAAACAAATATATAATACTATACCGACATGAAGCAGAGAGAGAGGACATTATCGGAAAACGGTAGCCTCTCTTTATCTTGTTTTTCCGCGTTTTTCATTATGATCTTATCGG
Organism: Clostridia bacterium; assembly: GCA_017412045.1. Classification (GTDB taxonomy): domain Bacteria; phylum Bacillota; class Clostridia; order Oscillospirales; family CAG-272; genus QALR01. The sequence goes on along the minus strand of JAFQOX010000128.1, from coordinate 96,819 downwards.
GAAGTCCCCAAACAAATCGATTCATGCGGTTGAAAGGAATCGAAAAAATGTCAAACGTTCACAAACCCGAATCATCAAAGCCCACTTCTCTGCTGGGCAGACAGCCCTCGGAAATGAAGCTTCGCGCACTCATCGTTTTCACCGTATGCTCCGTGCTGGCGTTGGTCGTCATCGGAAGGATCTTCTATCTTCAGGTGATCCGTCATACTCATTATAAAAAGCTCGTGCTGGAGCAAATGCTCTACGAAACGGAAATCGTCGCCGCCCGCGGCACGATCATGGACAGAAACGGCGTCACGCTCGCCGCCAACTATACCACCGAGCGCGTATTCCTTGACCCTGCCTATATCGCAAAGGCAGACGATCCCGAATACGTCAAAGGGCTGATCTCCGAAAAGCTTTCCGAAATTCTCGGAGTGGAATACGATTTCGTCTACGCAGAGGCGAGCAAATCCAAATACCGAGACCGCACCATCCAGAAAAACGTCGATAAGGAGATCACGAACAAAATCCGCGCCTTTATGCTGGAACACAAGGACACCGTCTTTTGCGAGAGCGACAAGGACGTCACCCTTTCCATGATGATCAATTTCGCCGAAACGACCACGCGCGTCTATCCCTTCGGCACACTTGCCGCTCACGTCATCGGCTTTTGCGGTAACGACGGCGGTCTTTACGGCTTGGAATATCAGTATAACAAAGCCCTCTCCGGCACGTCGGGCAAAATCATGACCGCGCAGAACGGAAAGCACGGCGCCATGCCCTACAACTACGAAACGTATATCGATGCCGAAAACGGTGCAAACCTCGTCACGACGATCGACTACAATATCCAAAGCTATCTGGAAAAGCATCTGGAGGAAGCCGCGATCGAGGGCGGCAGCAAGGACCGCTCCTGCGGCATCATCATGAACGTCAAAACGGGCGAAATATACGCCATGGCTACCTATCCCTACTTCGATCTCAACAATCCCCGTGAGATCCCCTCTTATTACGATCAGACGCTCGCGGAATACGCAGCACTTTACGGCGCGGACTCCACGAAGTATCTTGAAAAGAAGACGGAGATCCTCTTCCGCTCCTGGACGAACAAATGTCTGACCGATACTTACGAGCCCGGCTCTACGTCCAAAATCTTCACGACCTCCATGTCGCTGGAGGAGGGTCTGGCTTCTCTTTCCGACACCTTTACCTGCACGGGCGGATATCTGGTCAGCGGCTGGCATAAGCCCATCCAGTGCCATAAGCGAACCGGTCACGGCACGCTGGACTTCGCAGGCGCGCTCCAGCAATCCTGCAACCCCGCCATGATGCAGCTGGCGGAGCGTATTGGCACCACCACCTACGGACGCTATTTCAAGGCGTTCGGCCTTGACAGCAAAACCGGCATCGACCTCCCCGGCGAAGCCAATTCCATCTATACTCCCGCGGAAAACATGACCGGCGTCGACCTTGCCGTTTACTCCTTCGGTCAGCGCTACAACGTCACCGCCATTCAGCAAATCGCCGCGGTAGCCGCAGTCGCAAACGGCGGCACGATGGTCGTTCCTCACGTCGTCAAGGAAATCGTCGACGACAACGGAAACGTCATTGCCAGCTTCGGCACAACCGCCGTCAGACAGGTCATCAGCGAAGAAACCGCAAGCACCATTTCCAAAATTCTCGCGGACGGCGTATCCGGAGACGGCGGCGCAAAGAACGCCTACGTTCAGGGCTATTCCGTCGCCGCGAAAACGGGTACGACCGAAAAGGGTACCTCCGGCACCAAACGAATTGCATCCACGGTCGCTTACGCGCCGGCAGACGATCCCGAGGTCATCTGCATCATCATCGTAGACGAACCCACGATCGGCTCCCGCTACGGCAGCACCGCCGCCGCTCCCTACGTTTCCAAAACGCTCGCAGACGTTCTTCCCTATCTCGGCATCGAGCCCGAATACACGGACGAAGAGCTCGCGAAGTTGGAGATCAAGCTCCCCAATTACCGCGGCACATCTCTGGACGAAGCCATTATGCGCCTCAGCGAAGCAGGTCTTTCCTACGAGATCGTCGGCTCCGGAAGCAGCGTTATCAATCAGGTTCCTCCCGCAAACAGCACGCTTTCCAAGGATAACGGACTCGTCATCCTCTATACGAGCGAAGTCGCGGAAGAAAAAACTGCCGTCGTTCCCAATATTCTCGGTATGACAGCCGCGCAAGCCAACAAGGCGCTTGCCAATGCGGGCTTTAATATTCACCTCGAGGGCGCGCTCAACGGCTCCGGCGCAATCGTCATGTCCCAGTCCCTGGAAGCAGGCGCCACCGCGCCCAAGGGAACCGTCATCACCGTCGATATCCGACACACAAACTTTACAGACTGATCAAAAAGAAAAATGTTTAAATCCCGGACGTAAAAAAGTGGGCAACGCCCACTCGAAGCTGCTCGCCTATCGCAGTTATTCTTGTATCCAAACAACGCAAAACGGCGAGGTTGATTTTGCGCAATTTCCTATGGTATAAAAAAGCGGGCAACGCCCGCTGGAGGTTGCTCGCCTATCGCAGTTAAGACTGTATCCAAACGATATAAACGGCGAGGTTCTATTTGCGCAATTTCCTATGCGATAAAAAAGCGGCGCGTCGCCGTATCGTTGTTCGTACTACCTTGATGCTTTGCTCAACGGCGGAACCGTTTTGAGCAAATTCCTATAGGTTAAAAAGAAATATTGCTTTATATTTCCGGAGGATTTATGCATTTATCTCACATCATCCAGCCCGGGGAGATACGCTCTCCCGAAAAAATTCCCGATATCGGGATCGGAAAACCGGAGTCCGATTTTCACAGGCTCTCGGAAAACGACGTCTTTTTTTGCGGAGACGGCTTTCACGAAAGCGGATTCGACTACGCAAAAGATGCGCCCGCGAAAGGGGCGGCGGCAATCGTCACCTCCCCCGGCGGCGCAAAAAGGATCGGACCGATCTCCATTCCCGTTATCGAAGCGGAAAACGTCAGAAAAAGCTATTCGCTCGCCTGGCGCCGTTACGAAAACGATCCTGCAAAGGATCTTCGCCTGATCGCCGTCACGGGAACGAACGGAAAAACCTCCGTTTCCTCCTTCCTGTATACGCTTCTCTGCGAAGCAGGGATACCGACGGGGCTCATCGGAACGGTGGAATACACGGCGGGCGAAACGCATCTGCGCGCCGACTATACCACGCCGCCGCCCGAGATTCTCTATCCGTTGCTCCGCAAAATGAAGGACGCGGGCATCTCGACCGTCGTGATGGAAGCGTCCTCGCACGCCATCGCCCAGCACCGTCTGTACGGGCTGGAATTCGAAACCGCCGTATTCACCAATCTTTCCCGCGACCATCTGGACTATCATAAAACCTGGGAAGCGTATCGGGACGTGAAAGCCTCCCTCTTCACTCACGCCAAAAACGCCGTCATTCATATCGGCGACGGGCAAGCCCGCTATATGGGATTCTCCGCCGCGGGCGACGTCTATTATTACGGAAGAGACCCCGAGGCGGAATTTTACGTCCGCGATCCGATCTGCGACGGCAGAGAGATCCGCTATCGGCTTCAATGCGGAACGCAGAGCCTCGACGTTAAATTCCCCGCCGTGGGAAATTTCCACGTCGAAAACAGCGCGGCGGCAATCGCCTGCGCGCTTCTGGAGGGCGTGTCGCCCGAAGCCGTCGAAGCCGCGGTCACAAAGCTGCGCACACCGTCGGGCAGAATGGAGAAGCTCGACCTGCCAACGGATTTTTCCGTCTATATTGATTACGCGCATTCGCCCGAAGCCTTGGAAAAAGCGCTGATCTCGCTGAGACCGTTCACGCATAAATTAACCGTGCTGTTCGGCGCCGGCGGCAATCGGGATCGGGGGAAACGCCCCCAAATGGGCGCGATCGCGGAAGCCGTCGCGGACCTCGTCATTCTGACCGGCGACAACCCCCGCAACGAACCGCCCGAAGCCATCCTTGACGACGTTGAAAAAGGAATGCGCAAAGAGAATCATCTTCGCATTCCCGATCGAAGGGAAGCCATCCTGCGCGCGCTGGCGCAAGCCGAAGCAGGCGAGATCCTGCTTCTGGCGGGAAAGGGTCACGAAAATTACGCCATCGACCAAAACGGAAAGCATTCGTTTTCGGAAAAAGAAATTATCAAAAAAGCTTTGGGAATGATCTGAACCACGCATTCCCCAAAATAGAAAAGGAATCTGCCATGTACTTCAGCTTAGAAAAAAACGGACTTGACATCACCGCGTTCGCCGGATTCGTAAACGGAACGCCTCAGACCGATACGGCGCCGTCCGCGTACGGAATCTCCATCGACTCCCGTACCGCCAAGGCGGGCGACGCCTTCTTCGCGCTCAAGGGAGAAAATTTTGACGGCCATCGCTTCATTCCCGCCGCCGCAAAGGCAGGATGCGTCTTTGCCGTCGTGGAATATATTCCCGAAAATTGCGAAATCCCCTGCATCCTCGTCAAAAATACCACGGAAGCGCTCGGCGCATTCGCGCGCTCGTACAAAGATCTTTTCCGCCCGATCACGCTCGCCGTCACGGGAAGCGTGGGCAAAACGACGACCAAGCAGTTTATTTTTTCCGTCCTTGAGACAAAATATAGGACGAACGTCACGAAGGGAAATTTCAATAATGAAATCGGACTCCCGCTGACCGTGCTGAATCTGAACGCGGAGCACCGGGCGCTCCTGCTGGAAATGGGAATGAATCACAAAGGGGAAATCTCCTATCTTTCCCATCTCGCGGAGCCGGACATCGCGGTCATCACCAATATCGGAAGCTCGCATATGGAAAACCTTGGCTCCCGCGAAGGCATCCGCGATGCGAAAATGGAAATCGTCGACGGTATGCGCGAGGGCGGTATTCTGATCCTGAACGCCAACGAGCCCCTCCTCCGCGACGTCTCCGCCAAGGGACTCACGAAAATCTACGTCGGCGCGGAAAACGAAAACGCCACGTACAGCGCGGAAAACATCCGTATTCTCAGCGACCGTATGCTCTTCGATCTCCGTATGCGCGGCTTGGACGTGATGAAGGACGTCCGCGTGGACGTGATCGGCAAGCATCATATCCACAACGCGCTGACCGCCGCCGTCTGCGGTATGCTCCTCGGCATTTCCGAGGAAGATATCCGTCGGGGACTGCTGAACTTCGTGCCTGCGGATATGCGCCAATCCATCTCGGAGAAAAACGGCATGACCGTCATCGAGGACTGCTATAACGCAAGTCCGGAATCCATGCGCGCGGGGCTTGACGTTCTGTGCCATACGGCAAGGGTCAAGGAACGCCGTCCCGTCGCCGTCCTCGGCGATATGAAGGAGCTTGGCGCGGCATCCGCCGAAGCGCATTTCGGCGTGGGACAATACGCCGCCCAATGCGGCGTGGAGCGTCTGATCACCTTCGGAAGCGCCGCCGCCGAGATTGCGCGGGGCGCTGCGCAAAACGGTATGCCTTCTCAAAATATCCTCGTGATCGAAAACGCCGAGGATGCGGAAGCCGCCGTCACGCTGATGAAAACCGTCCTGCGCGAAAACGACGCCGTGCTTTTCAAGGCGAGCCGCGCCGTCGCGCTGGAGCGTCTGGTCCGTTTGCTTTAAAATCCACAAGAAATGAAAATCCGTTGACTTATAACAGAAAGGAAATATCATGCTCGTATTCTTCATTCTCGCGGTGCTGCTCTCTTTTACCGCCACCGCGCTTTTGTCCAAAAAATTCATCCCCTTCCTGATCAGTAAAAAAATGAACCAGCCCATCTATGAAATCGGCCCCCGTTGGCACAAGTCCAAAGCAGGAACGCCGACCATGGGCGGCATCTTCTTTATCACGGCAATTCTGTTCACGGTAGCCGTTCTTTCCTTTTTCGCGATCGACAGGGACGCGCTCGCACCCGTCTGGATCACGCTGGGTATGGCGACGCTCTTCGCCGCCGTCGGCTTCATCGACGACCGTGCTAAATTGCTTAAAAAACAAAACGAAGGTCTGAAGGCGTATCAGAAATTTTTGCTCCAGCTCGTCGTTGCTACCATCTATATCGGTGCGATGTGCGCGCTCGGTTATATGGACACCGTGATCCCGATCCCCTTCACTGAGATCGAATTTGACCTCGGCATTGCCTTCTATCCTCTCGCGATCATCCTCATCGTCGGCGTCGATAACAGCGTCAATCTGACGGACGGCATCGACGGTCTTTGCGCCACGGTCACGGCAGTGATCGCCGCGTTCTTCGCGCTCCTCGGTCTCCCTCTGATCGGTCTCTCTCTCGGCGGCGCCATCCATCTTTTCGCGGGCGCGCTGTTCGGCGGTATGCTCGGCTTCCTCGTCTACAACTGGAATCCCGCGAGAATCTTCATGGGTGATACCGGCTCCCTTTTCCTCGGCGGTATGGTCACCGGACTTGCCTTTCTCGCCGACGATCCTCTGCTGATCCTGATCGTTGGTCTGATCTACGTGATCGAAACCGTTTCCGTCATTTTGCAGGTCGGATCCTACAAGCTTTTCAAAAAGAGAATCTTCAAAATGGCGCCGATTCACCATCATTTTGAAAAATGCGGATGGGGCGAACGTAAAATCGTCACCGTCGCCGCTTGCATCACCGCCGTGCTGTGCGCCGTTTCCTATTTCTTCTTCCTATAAAAGAAACGAGGTACGCATATGCCCAACACGACGAAACCCAAAAGCACCCCGAAAATCAATCCACCACACACATCGTCGGAAAAGAAAAATCTGTTTTGGGAAGTCTTCCACGCCCTGACTTCCCCCGATCAGAATACGGTCTACCGCGTGCGCGGGGGCGTAGACAGAACCTTTCTCATCATCGTCGTGCTCCTCGTCTGCTACGGTTCGATCATGGTCGCCTCGGCAAGCTACGTGTTTGCCCGCGCGCAAATGGGTGACAGCTTCTACTTTATCAAAAAACAGCTCATTTGGGCAACCATCGGCATCATTGCCATGGTCGTGATGTCCGTTGTGGATTACGGTTTTCTGAAAAAAGCGACCCCCGCCATCTTCGCTGTCAGTTACGTATTGCTGTGGCTCGTTTTCGTTCCCGGAATCGGTGTCACCAATAAGGGCGCAACGCGATGGGTCAATCTGATCGTCATACAGTTCCAGCCGTCCGACGTCATGAAATTCGCGCTGGTGCTCATGATGGCGCTGTACATATCCAAATTCCAACAAAAGGCAAAGACCTTCCGATACGGCATTCTCTGCCCCGCCTGCATCGTCATTCTCGTATGCGGTACGGTCGCGCTCGAAAAGCATATGTCCGCAACCATCATTCTTTTCCTCATCGGCGCATCCATGATCTTCATCGCGGGCGCCGATATGCGATGGGTCGGCGGTGTCGGAAGCGCCTTTGCGGCAGTAGCAACGTATCTGATTCTCTTCACGAAGTACACCAAGGCGCGTGTCGATGCCTGGCTCCATCCCGAGAAAGACCTCGGCGGTAAAGGCTGGCAGCCCTATAACAGCCTGCTCGCCATCGGCTCCGGCGGCATTTTCGGCGTCGGACTCGGCAACAGCTATCAGAAGCATCTTTGGCTCCCCGAGCCGCAGAACGACTTCATCTTCGCCATCGTATGCGAGGAGCTGGGCATGGTCGGCGCATTCACCCTGATCGCCCTGTTCATGCTTCTGATGTGGAGAGGCTTCTATATCGCGACCAAAGCGCCGGACACCTTCTCCGCGCTTCTCGTCATGGGTCTGACGCTGAAGGTCAGCATCCAAGCCATTCTCAATATCGCGGTCGTTACGACCACGATCCCCACGACGGGCATCGCGCTCCCCTTCTTCAGCTACGGCGGAACCGCGCTCGTCATGCAGCTTGCGGAAATGGGAATCATCCTTTCCATTTCGCGCTTCTCCTCCGGAGAAAAAAATTTCCTCGAAACCAAGCAAGACTCCCGACAACTCATCTAAAAATATCAGAAAGGAATTTACGTCATGAAAGTTCTCCTTGCAGGCGGCGGCACAGCCGGTCATATCAACCCTGCCATCGCCATTGCCAATATCATCAAGGCGCACAATCCCGACGCCGAGATCGCATTCATCGGTACGAAAAAGGGTATGGAAAATACCCTCGTCGCAAAAGCAGGTTACCCCATTTATCATATTGAAATGCGCGGATTGCGCCGCAGTCTCTCGCTCTCCAATATCAAAACCGCCTACTATTATTTCACCGCGCCCATCAAAGCCAAAAAGCTCCTGCTCGAATACCGTCCCGACGTCGTGATCGGTACGGGCGGTTATCTGTCCTGGCCCCTTCTCCACGCGGCGGCAAAGCTCGGCATTCCCACCGCCGTTCACGAATCCAACGCCATCCCCGGAAAAGCGGTCAAAATGCTGGAAAAGGACGTTGATCGTATTTATATCAATTTCCCGAACACGGAACAGTACTTCACCGAAACGGACAAAATCCTTTGCGTGGGAAATCCTCTGATCACCATGCCCGACACCAGAACCGAAACGGATCTGCGCCAAAAGCTCAACATTCCCGCAAATACCAAAAAGGTCCTCCTTTCCTTCGGCGGAAGCCTGGGCGCGCAGCGCGTGAACGAAGAGGTCCTCGCCCTCATGCGCGATTATACAGCGCATCATCCCGAGATCTTCCATATCCACGCCACCGGCAAGATCGAATATGAAGACGCCATGGCGATGGCAAAGGAATACGGCATCGACGATAAACCCAATATCCGATTGCTGGAATACATCTACGATATGCCCCTCTGGGAAAAGGCGGCTGACGCCGTGATCTGCCGCGCGGGCGCTATGACGATCGCGGAAATGGCGCTCCTCGGCAAGGCCTGCATTCTGATCCCTTCCCCCAACGTCGTCAACAACCATCAGTACGAAAATGCCAAGCGTCTCGCCGACGCGGGCGCGGCGATCCTGTACGAGGAAAAAAATCTGACCCCCGGAGCGTTGATGGCCGGCGTGCAGCAGATTCTGGAGAACGACGGCGCCGCCGCGTCCCTCCGCGAATCCATCGGCGCCTTCGCAAAGCCCGAAGCCGCGGATGATATTTATCGAGATCTCCTCCGCCTCATCGCCGAAAAAGCTTAACAATCAAAAATACGAATATTCCGCATATATGGCTCCCCGTATATGCGGAATATTTGAAAACAGCCTCCGACGCTTCTCGCGTCGGTCGGAAAGGATGCCATGAAAACGAAAATCATCAAATCGACAACGGGAAAAATCTTTCGCCGAAGATTTTTCATTCTTTTCATCATGACGGTATCGGCGATTCTGATCACGTATGGTTTTATGCGGTTCTGCCGTGTGAAATCCGTTACCGTTCACAACCATAAGGAGGTGGAGGAAGCCGCCATCCTCGAAAAAGCCAATATCAAAACGGACAAGCATCTCTTCTCCGTCAATCTGCAAAAAATAGAGGCGGCTGTTTCACAGATCAGCCCGTATATCAAATCCGTTCAGGTCAAACGCAAGCTGCCGTCGGAAATCACGATCGAGATCGAAGAATATACGCCTTACTTCTGTATACAGATTCTGGATCAATACTATCTCATGTCCGACGAGCTTTTGCTTCTCGAGAAAATAACCGAAGCCGAAGCGGCTGCCCATCCCGCCGCCCTGCTGAAGCTGCCCGAGATCAATATGGACGAGGATAAATTCGGAATCGGAAAGAAAATCAAGTTCGAAGAAAAAGAGAATGATGCTTTTGTAGCCGAGACCCTGAAAATCGTCACGAACAGCTTTTTGAAAGACTGCCTCACCTCCCTGTATCTTCACGAGGAAGCCAATATCACTGCCCTTGTGAGCGACCGTTATACGCTGAGATTGGGAAACAAAAAGGAGCTCGCCAAAAAAATTGCCATGTGCGAGGAATCCATCGCCTATCTCCGTGAAAATATGCCCAGCATCACGGGAACGCTTTTCGCATGGAGCACAAAACAGGTTACTTTTGAGATGACAGGCGCCAATTAAGCGATTTTGACGGATAAACGCGATTTTTATGAAAAATTATTTTCATTTTTCCAAAGAAATTTTTTAAAACATATTGCAAATCAGACAAAAAAAGATTAAAATAGTATTGTATATAGTTATTCAGTTCATTATATTAGGAGGAATATAGAAATGGATTTATTTGGATACACGAATGAGCCCGCTGATACTGAGGAATATTACGACAGCGGCGTTAAAATTAAAGTTATCGGTGTCGGTGGCGGCGGCGGTAACGCTGTGGACAGAATGTTGGATTCCAATATTCGCGGCGTTGAATTTATTACCATAAACTGCGATAGACAAGCTCTTTTGAAATCCCGCGCGAAAACAAAAGTAATTATCGGTGAAAGAATCACCAACGGACACGGTGCAGGCTCCAAGCCCGACGTCGGTCAGCAGGCGGCAGAAGAAAACATTGACGATCTCAAGCAGATCCTCAACGGCGCTCACATGGTATTTATCACCACGGGTATGGGCGGCGGCACCGGTACGGGCGCAGCTCCCGTCGTCGCAAAGATCGCAAAGGATATGGGAATCCTGACCATCGGTATCGTTACCAAGCCCTTCGCATTTGAAGGCAGAAGACGTATGGTTCAGGCTGAACTCGGTATTGAAAATCTCAGCCAGTTCGTTGACTCCCTGATCGTCATCCCCAACGAAAGACTGAAGCTGATTTCTGAAAACAGAATCACCTTCTCCAACGCATTCGCAGAAGCCGACGACGTACTCCGCCGCGGTGTACAGAGTATCTCCGACCTGATCAGCAGCCACGGCATCGTCAACCTGGACTTCGCAGACGTTTCCTCCGTTATGAAGGAAGCAGGCTACGCTCACATGGGCGTCGGCGAAGGCAAGGGTAAGGACAAGGCGGAAATCGCGGCGAAGATGGCAGTTACCAGTCCTCTTCTCGAAACCGCAATCTCCGGCGCTACCGGTATTCTGATCAACGTTACGGCATCTCCCGACATCAGCCTTGAGGAGGTTGAAACCGCGTCTGCTCTGATCTCCAACGAAGCGGATCCCGAAGCGACGATCATCTGGGGTCTCGCCTTTGACGAAAAGCTCGACGATACCATCAAAATCACCGTTATCGCAACCGGTTTCCAGGATGCAGGCAAAAAAGCCAACACCGATATGTTCAGAACGGCATTTCCCCACACCTCCGACACGACGGGTATGGGCAGATACTCCACGGAAACCATGAATAGATTCTCTACGGAAAATATGAACAAATACTCCGCGCTTTCTTCCGACACGTCGGAAGCGCGCGTTCCTTCCCGCAATGTGGAAGAGCTTTCCAACATTCTGAATAAAAAAAGATAATTGACCAAAAAAACCTCCGACTTCGATGAAGTCGGAGGTTTTATTTTTCCATAATTCCGATGATTACGGGTTACAGCCCTCTGTCGGAAGATCCGTATCCTCACTGCAATCGCAGCAATCGTAATCTTCGTCGCTGTCGAGGCTGCCAAATAACATTTCTTCGTTTTTGCAATCGTAAAGGAGATAGCCGCCGGCAACGCCGCACACGGTCGCCAGTGCCATAAACGCGCCTGCAAGGCTCTTCTTTTTACCGCAAAGAATAAAGAACATAAAAACTGCGCTGACCGCCTGTACCAGAAGAGAAACACCCACGTAAAGTTTGGTTTTCCTAAACATAATCAGATCCCCTTTTCATATGATTTATTATTGATAGCGATGGGCTTGCCATCGCTATGCTTACAAAAATTACGCTTTGCTTTTCAGATAAGCGTTGATGAAGCCGTCGATTTCGCCGTCCATAACGGAATCGATATTGCCATCCTCGTAGCCGGTTCGGGTATCCTTCGCCAAGGTATAGGGCATAAAGACGTAGGAACGGATCTGCGAGCCCCATTCGATTCTCGTCTTTTCACCGCGGATATCCTCGATCCTGTCAAGATTTTCTCTTTCCTTGATTTCCGCCAGCTTACTTTTCAGCATACGGAGAGCGGTCTCCTTATTCTGAAGCTGACTGCGCTCCGTCTGACAGCCGACGACGATGCCCGTAGGCTTATGGACGATACGGATCGCGGAGTCCGTTTTATTGATATGCTGACCGCCGGCACCGCTGGAACGGTGAGCCGTGACCTCGATATCCTCCTCACGGATTTCAATATCCACGCTGTCGTCCAATTCGGGCGTGATTTCGACGGAAGCGAAGGAGGTCTGTCTTCTGCCGGAAGCATCGAAGGGAGAAACGCGCACCAGACGGTGAACGCCGTGCTCACTCTTCAAAAATCCGTAAGCGTGCTTACCCTCCACCAGCATGGTCGCGCTCTTCAGACCCGCTTCGTCGCCGTCAAGCCATTCCAGAAGCTTGACCGTGAAGCCGTGGTTTTCCGCCCAGCGCGTATACATACGGTAGAGCATGGAAGCCCAGTCCTGCGCCTCCGTTCCGCCTGCGCCGGGGTGCAGGGAGACGATGGCGTTGCAGGAGTCGTATTCTCCGGAAAGCAGGGTTTCCAGACGCATACGCTCCGTACTTTCCACAATCTGCTCCAATTCGGAAAGAACCTCCTCAACGACGCTCTCGTCGTTTTCCTCGATGCCCATATCCGCCAGCATAATGGCGTCCTCCAGGGCAATCTGCAAATTCTCATATTCCTCGATCGTATCTTTGATCTGTTTTAATTCTCTCAGAATCTTGCTCGAATTTTCCGCGTCATCCCAAAAGTTCGGAACCAGAGTTTTCTGCTCCAATTCCTCCGCTTCTTCTGAGATCTTGTCGATTTTCAAAGCATTTCCGAGCTCGGCGATCTCGCCTCTCATTCCCTGAAGCGTTCTTTTCGCTTCTTCCAACTGAATAATCAATGTATGTCCTCCGATCTGCATGATCCGTTTTCTTATTCTTATTATACCAAAACCGTCCCGTTTTGTAAACCTGTTTTTACAGAGTTTTTAAGATTCTTTGTGCTTTTTGCAGGGGCTGTCGAACATTCCCGTCAGATCGGCAAAGAGCTTACCGCCCTTTTCACGGAAGCCGACGGCGGTCGCCGCGCGGGTCTTGTCCCCCTCAAAATACGCCGTATGCGCGCCGCAAAGATCAATGAAGTTCAGCGCCGCGCGGCCCATAATGATCAACGCCTCCAGATCGTCCGTACCGTTCGTATTGCAAAGATTGTAAAGATATCCCGTATCGTCCGCGATACGAAATTGGCAGATTCCGATCGGCACGCCGTTATCGTAGGCAGAGTAAGCCAGCGCGGAAGGGCGGTACGCCGCTCCGCAAAGCTCACATAAGGTTTTCTGTTCGTTTTTATCCTGAATCGGTTTGATTTCCAACATGATGGCAGTTCCTTTCCCAAAGCCTTTCCGCGCTCACTGCTTCAAGGACTCTATCTGCGCTTTCGTCAGATAGCGCCATTCTCCAAGCGCCAGATTGCCCAATTTGACCTCTCCGATCGAAATGCGTTTCAGCGTCAGAATATGCAGGGACAATTGCTCGCACATTTTTCGGATCTGACGGTTTCTGCCTTCAAAAAGCTCCATCGCAAGCACGGTATAATCCTGTTTTCTCGTGATCACGGAGATACCCGCGGGCTTCGTACGGTATCCGTCTATCACCATCGGACGGCCGAGCGCCTCGATTTTTTCCGCTTCGACCTCGCCGCGGATCTTGACGTGATAAACCTTCGGCTTGTGATACTTCGGGTGCATGAGGCGGTTAGCAAGCTCGCCGTCGTTGGTAAAAAGCAGGAGTCCCTCCGATTCCAGATCCAATCTGCCGATCGGATATACGCGGGTTCCGACGTTTTCCACCAGCTCCGCCACGCAGGGACGGCCCTTCTCGTCGCTCATCGTCGTCACGTAGCCGACGGGCTTATTGAGCATAAGATAGACCTTCCGCACAACGCCGCCGATTCGTTTTCCTTTGTATTCCACGACGTCCGTATCGGGATCGATTTTCGTTCCCAATTCGGCAGGTATGCCGTTTACCTTCACTTTTCCTTTTTTGATCTCTTCCTCTGCCGCGCGTCTGGATAATACGCCCTGCTCGGAGAGAAATTTTTGAAGACGCATTTCTTCCATCGTCAAAACATTCCTTTACATTTTATAATTCCCTTTTTCGTTCCCTTAAAAACGAAAAAAATTTTTTCCAAAAGCTTTTTTCTTTTTCAGCGATCGGCACGGTATTTTCCGCGTATAAAAGCGCTTCTCCGACCGCAATGCCGTCCGCATAAAAAACGACTCTGCCGACGACGTCGCCTTCGCAAACACCCGCGTATAAGAATCGGGGCATTTCCGTCACCGCAGAAATACTGCCGTGGCATTGTGGCAAGATCGCCGTCGGATGCTCCCGCATCCGCACGCAGACCGAGGGAGCAGTACCGCCGCAGACGGGCACCTCATACGAAATGGGATCCGATAACGAAACCTCTCCGTAAAGAGAAAAGCCCAGATCCAGAAGCGCGCGGTGATCCGCCCAGTCGTTGCCGTCGTCCAGTGTCACGCAGATCAGCCGTATTCCGTTTTGCTCCGCCGCGGACACGAGCGTTCTGCCGCATTTTTTCGTATAACCGGTTTTGACTCCTATGATATCGTCGTATTCCCGCAGCAGACGGTTGTGATTGACCAGCAAACGGGAGGCTTCCCCGTTATGCAAGGGGACGGTCTTTTTTACCGTGGAAACGATCTCCCGGAACGCTTCATTTTGCATGGCGCACGCCGCAATCAGAGCAAGCTCGTACGCCGTGGTATAATGAGTCTCACCGTCCAGACCGTGCGGATTTTCAAAATGCGTCGCGGTCAAGCCCAATTCATCCGCCTTTCGGTTCATCAGGTCGGCAAAGCCCTCAATACTCCCCGCGACGGCATAGGCGATCGCCTCCGCCGCATCGTTGGCGCTCTGAAGCATGAGCGCATACAAAAGCGTTTCCATCGTGATCTGCTCTCCTTCAAAAAGGTAGACCGAAGAGCCCTCCACGCCGCACGCGCGAGGATCAACCGTCACGAGCATATCCGTGGGCGCGTTTTCAAGCGCGACCAGCGCCGTCATGATTTTCGTGGTGCTTGCCATTCCTCTTCGCGTATGCGCGTCCCGCTCATACAGTATTTTTCCGGAATCGGCATCGATCACGACCGCGCTTTTTGCCGATATGACAGGCGATGCCGATACGGGAAACGCAAAAAAGAATTGCGCCAAAAATACCGTTATTAAAAAAAACGCCGTTTTTTTCATTTTAAATTCCTGCCTTTATTCATATATCATATGCTTATACATATATGAAAAAAGCAGGAATTCTATACGCAAATGGTGATTTAATTATAATTATTGCGCCGTCTCGTCTGCGGATTCAACGATCTCTACACCCTCTGCCGCATCGCTTGCGGGCTCATCCGTCTTTTTCTTGGTGAAGATATCCTTGATCTTGCTGATGGCATCGGGGCCCTTGTCCAGAACGGTCTCAATCGCGGAGCCGAGATCGGAAGCAGGCTTAGCCGCAGCCTCAGAGCCTTTCTTGCCGGTCGGATTTGCGATATTGAGAAGCTCTACGGAGCCATCCGGAGAAACGACGAGGAATGCCAGGGGGATCATAGTGAGACCCGTGCCGCCGCCGCCGCTGAAGTTTACCTTGCCGTTGGATTCCGCCTTCTGGCTGTAATCGTTGCCGCCGCCCGCAATGCCGACGGAAACCTTGGAAACGGGGATGACCGTCGTTCCGGAAGCGGTTACGATCGGCTGTCCGATCACGGTATCGGCGTTTACGAGACCGCGGAGGTTGTCGAGAGCCGTGTCTACCAGCTCGTTCAATTTGTTGTTAGGTACGTTTTTCTGAGTATCCATAATGTATTTCCTTTCCGGCTTTAGCCGTTTTTATTTTTACTGAATGACATTTTAATAAACGATCTGATAAATTCACCGATCGCTGCGAAAAGAATGCCGAACACGCCCGCAATGCTGATGCTGAAGTCGATTTTGACGTTCGCTTTGAATTTCTCTTCCAGGAAATTCACGTATATGCCCACAGGCGCTTTTTTTACAATCTTAAAATTGATGGAGTCCTGCAACCGAAGAAAGATGGTTTCCGAAAGGCTCTTGACCGCGCCGTACATCACTGCCGTTTTTGCCGCCTCCTCGGAAGCAACGCAGATTTCGTAAGCATAAACGCGTATCTTGAAATTGCGTCCAAGCCTTTTTAGCAAGGCGACGAGCACGTTCAAAAGCATACGAACCAGCGCTACGATGTCGGAAACTTTTTTCTTTTTCTTCTTTTTTTTCGCCGGCAAAATCGGGATTTTCAGAAAAAGAACCCGCACCATAACGCTGACGCTTTCCGTAAGCCCCACCGTTACGTGTATCGGAATGATGAAAATAAAGAAAAAGAAAAGAAAAATACCAAGCGTAATCCAGAGTCCCGTCATACGCCTTCACCGCCGGCAAGCGCCAGTGGAGGCAATTCCGAAATATCCGAAAGCCCGAATACGCGAAGGAACACTTCCGTCGTGCCGTAAAGACGGGGTCTGCCCGGCACGTCCATACGACCCATTTCCGTGATCAGCTCACGGTCTGTCAGAACACCGATGGAATATGCGCTGTCAACGCCGCGGACCTGATCGATATAGGCGCGCGTCACCGGCTGATTGTAGGCAATCACGGCAAGCGTCTCCAGCGAAGCCTTCGACAAATTGCCGCCGTCCCTGACACCGAGCGCCGCCTTGACGTAGGGAGCAAACACTTCCTTTGTGACGATCTGACAAGCATTTCCAAGCTGTAAAAGCTGAATCCCTCTCGGAAGTCCGCAGGCTTCGTATTCCGCCGCGTATTCCGCGGCAAGATCGGCGGCTTCTTTTTCGCTGATCCCGATCACCTCAGAAAGCTTGCTGTAGGTTACGGGATGACCGGCGGCGAATAAGACAGCCTCAAGAATCCGTTTCTTTTCCTCAAGGGTCAGAATTTTTTCCTCGTCCATAACTTTTCCTTTCTTCAGTATTTTGTGGGAAAAAGGCAAAATCATTGATACTTACGTCACACGGCAGAATGATCCGGAAGTTTCACGTTACGTTTTTTCCCGATTGTGATACGTTTTGAATTCCAGTATCACATTGGAATTGGTAATATCTCCGACCGTTTTCATTAACGAAATACGGCCAGCCTTGAGAAGCTCCAGCGTCGCGTAAAAGATCGCAATGATCTCCGAGCGGCTCTGTGCCTTCTCAAAAAGCTCTTCAAAATGCGCCGTTCCTCTCCGATGCATAAAACGAAGAACGGAAACGACCTTGACGGAAACGGGGACGATCTGCTTTTTGATGATCGGATGTATGGCTTCAATCGGATCATCACGCTTCTCCTCCCGCCGTTCCCCCATACGCAGAAGCATACGCTCCAGCGCCTTGGAAAGGATATGGACGTCCATCGGATCCGGCATTTCCCGATCCGCGCGGATTTCATCCGTGTCCTTCTCAAATCTTCCCGCGTAATTTCTTTCCTGCCCGGAAAGCCATTTCGCCGCTTCCTTTGCGCTTTTGTATTCCATCAAAGCGCGTACGAGCTCGGCTCTGGGGTCCTTTTCCTGTCGGGGCAGGAGCATTTTGCTTTTGATCAGCATAAGCTCCGAAGCCATGGTGATAAATTCTCCCGCGACCTCCATATCCATGCGTTGCAGGGTTTCCACGTACGCCATGTACTGCTCGAAGATCAAAGAGATCTTGATATCCTTGATGTCCATCTTGTGCTTGGCGATCAAAGAAAGCAGGAGATCCAAGGGTCCCTCGTATACTTCAATTTTAAAAACAAGCTGTCCCAAAAACGCCTCCACGGCTATCGCCGATTTTATCTGAAGTCAAAACCGAAAAATGGGTATCAGTTCCACAAGCCACTGCGTACCGTTCAGAATGGCGCCCGTCACGGTCAGAA
Organism: Clostridia bacterium; assembly: GCA_017412045.1. Classification (GTDB taxonomy): domain Bacteria; phylum Bacillota; class Clostridia; order Oscillospirales; family CAG-272; genus QALR01. The sequence goes on along the minus strand of JAFQOX010000128.1, from coordinate 78,972 downwards.
GAATGCCGTCAAACACGCCGATCCAGAGCAGCGCGAACATAGCGAACTGAATGATTCTCTCGTAGCGCATGATGCCGAAATAAAATTTTACGGGCAGGAAGATAAAAGCGATACGGGAGCCGTCTAACGGAGGGATCGGAAGAAGATTGAAAACGGCAAGGCTTGCGTTCAGAATCGTGAAATTCATCAGAAACATAAACCACAGAAACATGATTTTTGCGCCTGCTTCCTCAGGAAACGGCAAGCCGGACTGAAAATCCATCAGATGGCTGAAATAGCCGAAGGAATAAGCGGGACCGGGCAACGCTTCATAAATAAAATAGGAAAAATACAGAAGCAGCATTCCGATCACCATCATGATCAGATTGGATATGGGACCCGCCGCCGCCACCAGAGCCATATCGCGTCTGGGCTTTTTGTAATAGCGCGCGTTGACGGGAACGGGCTTCGCCCAACCGAAGCGAAAAATCACCATGCAGAGAAATCCGATCGGATCGATATGCTTGATGGGGTTGAGCGTCAGTCTGCCGAGGTTTCTTGCCGTCGGGTCTCCGAGCTGATAGGACATCCATCCGTGCGCGCATTCGTGGACCGCAAGGGTCAGAAGCACGCAGGGGATCATCATCAAAAGGGATACGATGTCAATCGCATTGAAATTCATGATCAAATCATCCTTTCTTACCGTTATTCAGATTCTCGGAAAGAATGGCGAGGAGGTCGTTTTTTCCCATACCCGTCTGCGCGGAAAACATGATCACGCGAATCTTCTCATCCGCATAAGGCGGGTTCAGAAGCGGATGGTCAACGAGCGCGTTAAAATTCGCATTTCTCGTCGTTGTATTCAATTTGTCTGCCTTCGTAGCGACGACAACGTAGGGGACTTGATTGGCATTCAGCCATTCGATCATCATGTAATCGTCCTCTGTGGGACCTACCTTCAGATCAATCAGCTGAAGGACCGTTTGCATATTGCCGGATTCCAGATAATCATTGGTGAGGCTTGCCCAGACGCGCTTGGAATCCGCGGAGCGTCTGGCATATCCGTAGCCCGGAAGGTCAACGAGATAGAGCTTTTTGTCCACCTCGTAAAAGTTGATCGTGATGGTCTTGCCCGGCTGCGCGCTCGTGCGGGCAAAGCTTTTTCTGCCGAGCAGGGTATTGATCAGCGAGCTTTTTCCCACGTTGGAGCGCCCCGAAAGCGCGATCTGAGGCTTGCCGTCGCGGGGAAACTGATCTTTTCTGCCCGCCGTCATTTTCAGAACGACGTTTTGCATATTCAACATGATGGTTTCCTCCCTTACGCCTTTTCAAAAGGATTTCTTTCCAGAACGATCGCAAGGACCTCTTCTGCTCTTTGTACGGGAAGGATCGTCACGTTTTCCTTGACTTCGTCAGCAAGCTCGGCGATATCCTTTTCGTTATCCTTGGGAATGATAATCGTGCGTACGCCGGCGAGATACGCCGCCATCGTCTTTTCGCGGAGACCGCCGATCGCCATGACCTTGCCGTGCAGGGAAATTTCGCCCGTCATCGCGACGTCGGATCTGGCGGGGATCCCCGTCAGTTCACTGACGAGCGCGCTGATCATGGTCACGCCCGCCGAGGGACCGTCCTTGGGAACCGCGCCCTCCGGAACGTGAATGTGAATATCCTTATTTTTATAAAAATCGGCGTCAATGCCCAACTGCTCGGAACGGCTTCTGATATAGCTGATCGCCGCCTTTGCGGATTCCTTCATGACGTCGCCGAGAGAACCGGTCAATTCCAATTTTCCCGTGCCGGGAAGCGCCAGCGCCTCGATCTGGAGAAGATCGCCGCCCAGCTCCGTCCACGCCATGCCGTTCACGATACCGATTTCATTGGTTTCGGAAACGTGCTCCCGAATCAGCTTCTGTTCGCCGACGTAGGAAGCGAGATTCTTCACGGTCACGCGCACGCTCTTTCTTTCCTCGCAAGCGATCTGCTTCGCCGCGCGGCGGCAGCATTTTTCAATGCAGCGCTCCAGCCCTCTGACGCCCGCCTCCTTGGTATAACAGTCGATCAGGGCGTAGATGGCTTCGTCGTCCATTTTAAACATACGCGCCAGAAGTCCGTGCTTCTTCATTTGCTTGGAGACCAGATGGTGACGGGCGATCGCGAATTTTTCGGGTCGGGTGTATGCGTGGAGATCAATGATCTCCATACGGTCAAGCAGGGGGCGCTGAATCGTTTCCAGACTGTTCGCCGTCGTAATGAACATACAGTTGGAAAGGTCGATCGGCAATTCCACGAAATTATCGCGGAACGTCTTATTCTGTTCACGATCCAGAACCTCCAGCATAGCGGAGGCGGGATCGCCGCGCATATCATGCGCCATTTTGTCGATCTCGTCAAACAGGATCAGCGGATTGTTCGCCTTGGCTTCGATCAGAGCGTTGACGATGCGTCCGGGCATGGCGCCTATGTACGTTTTTCTGTGTCCGCGGATCTCCGATTCGTCGTGAACGCCGCCGAGCGACACTCTGACGAATTTGCGGTTGGTCGCCCTCGCGATCGAGATGGCGATGGAGGTCTTACCCGTTCCGGGCGGTCCGACGAGACAGATGATCTGTCCGCGCAGATCCGGATTTAATTTCAGAGCCGCCAGATATTCGATGATTCTCTCCTTGACCTTGGTCAAGCCCTCGTGATCGTCGTCCAGAATTTTCTGAACCTCCGCAATATCCAGGCGCTCCTCCGTACGGAGCAGATACGGGATCTCCAGACAAACCTCAATATAATTGCGGAGCACCGTATTTTCCGCAGAGCCGAACGGGATACGGGAGAGACGCTTGATCTCTTTGGTCAGGGCCGTTTTCACCGATTCGGGATAGCTGCCGTTTTCCAGACGCTCGGCGTATTCGCGGAGATCGTCATCGTCGTATTCGTCCGCCTCTCCAAGCTCCTCGTGAATGACTCTCAATTGTTCGCGCAGATAGTAATCTCTCTGATTTTTCTTCATGCGCTCGTCAACTTCTTTTTTAATATAGGACCGTTCTTCCAGAACCGCGCGCTCCGCTTCCAGCAAATCCAGCAGCTTGACCGCGCGCGCACAAGGAGAGAACTCCTCCAGGATAACCTGCTTATCCCACGGCTCGGGGATCAGATTACCCGCGGCAAAGTCGCAGGCCGTACCCAGATCGCGGATCGTATCGAACAGCAGCCAGAATTCTTTGGAAAAGGAAGGCGCGAATTTCATGAAATCACGAATAACGCCCTTGATTTCCCGGAGCAACGCGCGGGAACGAAGCTCGGATTCCTCATCCTCCTGATTTTTTTCGTAAATCTCCGCATGGGTCAATTTATCGTCTGTAAAAGCCGTGATCACCGCTCTCGCAAGAGGTTCTACAATCACGCGGAAAACGCCGCTTTGCGTTTTCACGGTCTGTTTGATTTTAGCCGTAACGCCCACGGAATAAACGTCGGCAATATCGCCGACCTCCTTCATGGGATCCTTCTGACAGACGATGAATACGGGATAATTTTCCTTGATGGCATTTTCAAAAATGCGCTTTGCCGGACCCTTATCCATATCAATCGTCATGGGAATGCCGGGGAATGCGACGAGATTGCGCATAATTGCGCAAGGCATCGTCGTCTTTTTGATGGATTCGGTTGTAACCATAAACTCTTTGTGTTTTCCTTTCGCCGTTTCATCGGAACAAACCGATTGCTATGATTCATTTTACAGGATCCGATCCTGCAAAATCAGTTTATCAAAATTGAGATGAAAACCTTATTTTGATATTATATCACAAACTTTCTGCTTTTTCCATACCTTTATTAAAAATAAAATATGAAATTCATAATATTTTTCAGTTTCTTTCCTCTTAATTAAAAAAGCAAAAGGCGGAAGCTCTGATATGATCTTTAGCGGAGAAAACACGAACACCTCCAAGGAAATCCTTGGCGGTGTTTTTCTACTGACGGTAGCTTTCCAAAGCCTCTCTCCGAGAGGGACCGCGATAGCGGTGGAAGGAGCCTGCGTGACTTTGGAGTTTTGATAAACTTTATTGTAACGCGCTCTCCCTCAGTCGCCTTCGGCGCCAGCTCCCTCCCGGAGGGAGCCTTTGTACGTCATACCTCTGCGGATAGCGGGTTCGGGCTTCTGCACGATTGTGCGAGGACTGCCGCGCACTATGCTTGCCCCGGACACGAACGTGGAGTGTTTTCAACTCTCGTTAGAAAAATTCTCTCCAAATGAGTTATTGTTTTTATAAGCAAATATGATATAATAAAATCAGGATAAGCGCTGATCCAAATTGATTTGGAGGAACTACTATGATTAAACTTGGAGAAAAAATCAAGTCTTTAAGAAAGCAGAAAAACATATCTCAAGAGGTTTTTGCCGGTTATCTCGGCGTATCTTTTCAAGCTGTTTCAAAATGGGAAAACGGAAATACCATGCCCGACGTGACTATGATTCCCGCTATCGCATCATTTTTTGGTGTTTCCACCGACGAGCTGTTTGATTTTAATCTGTTTGAGATAGAAAAGCAGGTTGAGGCAATCTGTCATGAGGCATATAAATATCGTTTCACCGATGGAGCAAAATCTGAACGTATTTTGCGCGAAGGATTGCAGAGATTCCCCGGGAATGACATCATATTGAATAATCTGCTATATACGTTGGATTATCAGACGAGAGCAGATGAGGTAATCACTCTTTGCAAAACCCTCATTGAGTCTACGAAGGATGATTCCGTAAAATATGACGCCTGCCGCATTCTTGCATCGTGCTATAAAGAAAACGGTCAGAATGATTTGGTCAAGCCTACCCTTGAAATAATTCCCGAAATTTATTTTTCTAAATTAGAGCTGATGGCATCTCTTTTAGATGGAGAAGACAGCTATGAGGCGGCACAAAAGCAGAAAAACATTTCTGCTGAGGATCTGATTGATATGCTGATTGTCACGGGTAAGCACTTAAAAGAAAATGGTGAACTTGAAAAAGCCAATTCACAATTTAGGATTGCACTAAAAGTAATGGATGCTTTTGAGGAAGATTTTGTTGAAACCAAATGGTTCAAAGCTACCGTTTATGAGTACACAAATGAACAACGAAAAGAAATTGAAACATTGCTCGCAGAATAAACTCTCGCCCCGCCGCGCGGGGCTTTTCTTTGCTTTCCGCATATCAAAAAGCCACCACGAAAATCGTAGTGGCTAAATTCATTTTACCGCTAATTTTGCAAACGCTCGTTGCAAGTCTTTTTTTAATATATAAAACTTATTTCAGTCCCTTTACCGCAAACATCATCAGACCCAGAAACGTCAGCACGGCGCCCGTCACGCGATTCAGGGTCACGGGAGACGCCTTATTGGCAAATTTTGCCGCGAGCTGCGCGCCGACGAAGGTAAACAGCACGCACCAGAAAAGAGCACCGAAGTTTACCGTCGTTTCCATAAACGCGAAATGAGATGACGATCCCACGAAAGCCGTAAACGCCATAATAAAGGTACTCGTGCCGACTGCCGTTTTCAGCTCGTACCCGAGAATGCTCGTCAGAATGAACAGCATCATCATACCGCCGCCCGCGCCGACGAATCCGCAAATAAAGCCGATCACAATACCGCAAAAAATGGATTGCATGATTTTGACCCAACGAGGTTTATCCGCATTCGCCTCCTTGGTCGTCATAACGGGCTTGAAAATAAATTTAATGCCCAGCACCGTCGTCATGATGAGGGAAAACGAGCCCATCGTATTCTGCGGAATGTACGTTCCCGCATAACTTCCCAGCATCGTAAAAATCAGCACCGTCACCAGCATGATCCTTCCGTTTTTGATATCCAGATTATCATTTTTGCCATATGTATATGCGGAAACGGCGGATGCCAGCACGTCGGAAGCAAGCGCAATCCCCACCGCCATATAGGAATCCATATCCAGAAAAGTAATCAACATCGGAGAAATGATCGCCGCAGCGGAAAGCCCCGAAAGTCCGGTACCGACGCCCGCGCCCAAGCCCGCGATCAGGCAAACGATCAATTTGATGAAAAATCCGTGCATAAGTCAGTCTCCTTCCCAATGTACAAAAGAACAGACAAAAAAGTTTCTCGCCTTTATGTCTGTTCTTTATACTTTTCAAAAGTCAATATTGATCCGACTCAACCGGGAATTTCGGGTGCGCCGGAAATCCGTTCCGTTAACGTCTCCGTGATGAAAGCAACGAGGAAGGAGGTACGGAGAACCTCTTCGCCGTAAAGCGAAACGATATCCTTCGCGGTATAGGTTTCGCCGTAATAGGCAGTGTACTCCTCGGCGATCAATTTCAGATCGGTTTCGTAATCCTGCTCCGTATAGGACAAGCCCAACTCTCTCTGGATGGCAACCGCGATCAGATAGCTGTAAGCCGCCGCCTTGGCGCCTTCCGTAATATACGTTTTATCGCTGCCGTCGGGATACAGGAGCTTCTTCATCTCTTTTTTCGTGTAGGAATAGCCCTGCTCCGCGTATTCGAGAACCTTTTCCGCGACGTCACGCGCGACGTAAGATTTGAAAATCTTTTCAAAATTTTTGAGAAGCTTTTCGGGATACGCGATCAGCTCGGAGCGCTCCTCGATATAGGTGACCAGCGCGTAGGAGATATAGCTTTCCACACGCAACGCGTATTTCAATTCCCACATATCCTTGAAGGTGGTATTTTCGCGGATCATTTGCAAATCGTTATAAATATCCTTGACCTGAACGGAGAATTCCGCTGTCTTTCCCGCAAGCGTCTGATTGCCGTAGTCCTCCGGAAAGGTTACGTTGATCGTGAATTTTTCATTCAAAGCGTGACCCATAAGCTGATTTTCAAATTCCGGGAGCAGATTGCTTTCGCCCGCGACGAACAAATAATTCGATCCCGTGCCACCCTCAAAGGCAACGCCGTCAATCGTACCCTTGAAATCGATGGTAACGGTATCGCCAAGCTCGATTGTGGCTTTGGAGGTTTTGACCGCTTTATAAAATTCGTTGAGACGCTCCGTGATATAGCTGTCGGGATAGACCGCGGGCAGCGCCTTTTTGACGTTGACCGTAAATTTTACCTTTTTACCCGCAAGCGTCTCGTCCTCATAATCCTGATCCAAGGTCACGTTAAAGGAAAAATCCTTTCCGATTTCGACGGTTCTGCCGACGGACGTCTGTCCCGCCTCTGCCACGTTATAGATCAGGGCGTGGTCAAAGTCGGAGGGGTTGCGGTAAACGTCATAGCCCTTTACCATATCCTCTTCCGTGTTATGCGTCCAAGCGTCAATCACGGAAACAACCTTGCCTTCCGCGTCGAGAAGCTCTGCTTTCACAAAAAAATCTATGGTATAGCCAACGGAAAGCGCGCACGATTTCATATCCTCAGAGAGAACCTCTCTGTATTCCTCGTACGCTTTGACGAGATTTTCATACGGAATATCGGAAATATCGCAAAGATCAACGTAATCGGAAACATCCGCGTTCTCCATATCGAACTTTCCGCATCCCGCAAAGAGCGTTGCGCACATACATACTGCGAGCAACAAACAAAATAATTTTTTCATGCCTTCAGGATTCCTTTCTTTTATCGGCTTGCTCCATTTTTACAAATATATAAAAATGCGTCGGCATTATTCCGGGTTTTATCATAAATCCGGTTTTGCCGTACCGATATATCATATCATAAATTCGATTGAAATTCAACCTTTTTCTTCAAAATAAACAAAAGATCGATCAAACTTCACGAATTTTTAATATTTTTTCATCATATCACGCAAAAAAGAAAGGCTCCTGTTCAATTTTTCCAGATCGTGCGTTCCGTCGGGAAGCATAACGGGTGACTCCAGCGTCACCGTTTCGCCGCCGTACGGCGGCATCTCGGCGAAAAGCCGAGCGAAATCGATCTTCCCTTCACCCGGGTGAACGATGGGTCTGGTGACTCCCCACATACCGGGCACCGTCAATCCGCAATGATCGCTGACGTGCAGATGAGCGATCCTGTCACGCCAGATTTCGCTGTGAAGAAAGCGCTCGGTCTCTCCGATAAAATCCGCGTGTCTGGTATCAAAGGTAAAGCGCGAATGCGGATATTGCCGCGCGATCCTCAACACGGATTCATAGGGCGATACGCGGCAGGGAATATTCTCGATCAGAAGCTCGACCGACCGTTTTCCGCAAATCTCAAACAGCGTATCCAGAAGCGTTATGCTCTTCTCCAAATGCGTTTCGTCGAAACGCCCGTCCCAAAGATGCAGGACTGCCGCGGAAGCGCCGACGGACTTTGCCACTTCGGCGTTTTCCTCCAACAAGCGTAGGCCTTCCCGTCGGTCCTCCGACGTACCCAAGCCCAATAAAGCCGTAATATCCTTTTCAAAATGAATCGTATACACGGGCAGAGCCGCACGCTCCAGAGCTCTGCAAAGCTCCGTGATCTGACCGTAATACGCCTTCTGCATCATCAGCTCGAAGCCGTCGGCGCAGATCGAGCCGGCGTAACGGGGAATCAGCGTATAGTCAAAGCCGTTCGCCCTGCCGACCAGCGCGCCGGTCGAGCATAAAATTTTTTTACTCATTGTCAATAATAGCGAATATTCGCGATCACCTTTCCGAGAATATAGACCTCCTTCGTAATGATCGGCTCCATGTCGCGGTTTTCGGGCTGCAAGCGAAAATAGCCGTTTTCACGGTAGAAGGTTTTCACCGTCGCTTCCTCCCCGATCAGGACGACCGCAACGTCACCGTTATCCACGTAGTTCGTCCGATTGACGATCACGTAATCTCCGTTCAGAATTCCGACCTCGATCATACTTTCGCCCTTGACTCGCAAAGCGAAAAGCTCGCCCCGCAGCGTACCCTTCGGAGGACAAAAATCAATATAGCCTTCACAGTTTTCCTGCGCGAGAATCGGGAGTCCCGCCGCAACCTGTCCCAGAATCGGAATACGAGCCGAATTCGCAAACGGAGACTGCGTTTCCACGCGGAGCGTCCTGCTTTTTCCCTGCGCCTTCTGAATGTATCCCTTGGCTTCCAATTTATTGAGATAAGAATGTACCGTCGCCGTACTCTTGATGCCGAGAGCCTCCTGAATATCGCGTACAGAGGGAGAATATCCGTTCAATTCCGTAGATTCACAAATATAGCGATATACGTCATTTTCTTTTTCAGTAAGATTCGGTTTCATAAAGATCGTTCCTTCCAAAATATTTAATAAAGTGAACTCTGTATTTATTTTATCATATCTTTCAAAAAAAATCAAATTTTATTTTATTTTTTTTAAACTTTTTCATCCTTTTTCTCATATCCCGCTGTTTGCCCCATCTCCGTCACATCACAAGAAGCGCCACACGCCAACGTCGGTTTCGCAAAAAAAAACAAACGTTTTTGATTGCATCCTTCTCATCACCAAAAGAAAAAAGACACACCGGGGATTTCTCGGTGTGTCCAATTGATTGCGTCTTTTGCAGGAGCGACCATCAGCCGTCCGCTTTGTTTTTTCGCGAGCGCGCGACGCACGCCCATACAGGTTTATTGGTAAATGACTAAGCAACCACGGCAACGATCAGGAGAAATATTTCTGAAATATTTGCTCCGCAGCGCCATAGATCTTGTCTATGCTTTCGCTTTTCTCGATCTCTTCGTACACTTCTTCACAGAAAGAATCAAGCAACTCTTCCGCGAGATCATTGATCTTTTGGTCTACCCAGCAATCCAAATGCATGAGATTTTTCTGGATCAATTCTTCCGATTCTTTACGGAGAGAATCCAGTGATTCTTCCGTGTGATCCACATATTGCTCGATCTTTTTGTTCACTTCTGCGAGAGAATTGATCGTTTGGTCCACCCAGCAGTCCAAACGCATGAGTTTTTGCTTGATCATATCTTCCGCTTCTTTACGGAGAGAATCCAGCAATTCTTCCGTGTAATCCTCATACTGATTGAGCTTTTTGTTCACGAAGTAGTCCGAATGCGAGCCATTTGTCAGCACGTCCATAACGGCATCCTTAATTTGCTGATTACCCATTACACCGGGGTGAGCAAAGAAGGAGTTGCCAAAATCGTAACGAACCTCAAGCGCGCAAACCGCTTGAATGAGAAGATCGTTAAACAATTCTTCATCGACAGCAATTTCGGGAGCAACCACACCGGAATGATCCAGACCAACCCTGCCCAACTCTTCATAGAACTTGAGCATGGTGTTGTTCGTAAACGTGTTCACAAGGTAACCAAGCAATTCATCGGTCTTGCTGTTGTGATTCGACATACTGTCGGAAGTGATATGGAACGTGTTGAATTGCAGGGTGTGCTGAATGATGGTTCCAAGCGTATCGTATGCGTAGTTCAAGGTGTTCACGTAAACCGTATACAGAGCAAGGAAAGCGTTGTTAAATTGCGTTCTTGCTTCTTCCAAAACGGTTACGGACTGAATCAGATCCGCATAATTGTTTTGCTGCTCGGGAGGAACGGATCCAAGGATCAGATCTCTTTGCGCAATCGCCGCATCCAAAGTTGCAATCTGACCGCCTGTAAAATACTTGATCAGATCATCGAATACGTAATTGTAGGCGTCTTTGCCTTCGCCCTCATAATTTCTCAAGTTTACAAGGTGCTTGGAAACTGCCGCGCCGTATTTTTCAATACCCGTATCGGGGTTGTTGAAATCCAGGGAAGCAAGATCAATTCCGTCGAGCCAAGCCATCTGGAATTCAGGTATTTCATAGACGTATTGACCGTCATTGGTAAATGCGGGCAAGCCATAGGATGCCGCCGTATTGCGAAGCTGTGCAAATATTTGACCGAATACCTGACCAACCATAATGTATTCAATCTTGCTTCTTGCATATACGTTGTCGTCATACATATCAAAAAGGTCCTTCATATCCTGAGACAACGTAGCAACATCGCCGTCCCAACGACGGAATTCATCAAGGAACGTGTCCACGTCACCGTCGTTGCCTGCATATGCAAAGCTGTATTTGTCAGCATAGGGAGAGTGCTTTGCTCTGTAAAGGTCAACGGACTCGATCAGCTCGCCGTAAAAATCGCCGAGAGGAAGCTCCAGACCGTTCATGTCAATGATCAATTCATCAGCCAGGTTTTGAATATTGATCACGACGACCTCAGCATCGGGATTGAGCTTGTATATATGATCCATGACCTTATCGAAATTATAACAAGCGCCAAAGGCCGCATAGGAAAAAACATCAACGAGCTTTCGGATGACGTCCTCGGACAGTGCCGTATCGGAAAGATCCACGTGTTTGCCGAGACATGCAATCACCCTATCCCTGACCGCATAGTATACGCGCTCTTTATCGGAGCCGATCACACTTGCCAGATCGGGCGCCTTCCAATATCTCTCGCCACCCTCTTTCAGAATGGTCATCGCATTATTGAAGGCGTAAACGCCAAAGTTGTTCCAACCAAGATCGACGGTGATCACGTCTGCATTCGCAATATAATCTCTGTATTCCGCGCGCAACGCCTCTCTTCCGCCATCCTTGTGAGCCATATCAAACCAGCTCTTACCGCCCGTAAAACGCCAATCCATATACTCATCGGGCTCGTAAGTATCGTCTAAAAGCCAGAGCACCTCCTCCACACGCATAGAGGAGATCGCAAGCTGATGAAGCGCAACCTCTCTGCCCGTGCTTTGTGCCAAGGCATCCCGGATCAGCGCAGGATATGCATTGACAGGGGATTTCGCATAACCGTAGTCATTCATCTGCGATTTATTGGCAGCGAGCGGATCTTCATAAATCTCATCATCCAAATATCCGTGATGTCCGTATCCGTTCGTATTGGACGCGCCCAAGGAAACGTAATGCAGCTTATCTTCTTGTGACTGTCCGATATTTTCCGCAATGCTCAAGATGGGAGAATCCTCGCCAATCAGCATTTTGACGTCTTCCGTACCGTCCTCTTGTGATTGTTCAACCTTTTCCGTAACGGTCACTGCGGCAGAATCCTCTCCAATCAGCATTTTGACGTCTTCTGCATCGTACGCTTGCGATTGTGCAATCTGATCCGCAGCGATTACCATAGGAGTGCTGACAAGCATAACGGAGCTTATCAGTAATGCAACTCCTTGTTTCAATAGATTTTTAAAATTCATAAGCGATCCTTTCTGAGCAATTTTGCTCTTTTCAAAACGCCTATTCCGATTTATGAACAGGCTTTTGTCGGTCGATTGGTTGGTTATTAAACATTATATACCCTTTTGCTGCTTTTTTCAAGGCTTGGATAGGGATTTCGTCCTTTTGACAAAAAACCACCCGTTTTTGTGCAAACACGATCAAACATAAATATCATATTGTAGATGATTTAACAAACGGACAGAAAACGGAGATGGACATTCTGCTTATAAAAAGCAAATTCCCACAAACCGTTGGATTGGTCTGTGGGAATTTTACGTTACGGTGATTTCTCCCGATAAGAACATCACTCTTCTGCATCTGTTTTCTTTTTTCAAAAAAAGTATTGCAATTTACGGGTATATTCTATTATAATATAGGAATAGAGGAAAAATCAACTGTTCTGCAAATATTCGCGGAGCATGGCGCCGAGCAGATCGTCCCTGTCTATTTTTCTGATCAGACTACGCGCGTTATTATAATTGGTAATATAGGTCGGATCTTCAGACAAAAGATATCCTACGATCTGATTGATGGGATTATAGCCCTTTTTAAGAAGCGCCGCGTATACCTCTTGCAAGATCATTCTGTTCTGTCTTTCTTTGTCTGTCGCAAGAGGAAACGTGATGGTCTGATCATTTTGGTAATTGTTCATAATTCTGATCCTTTCTTTTCAAGTTCTGATAAGCTTGCTTCTATTGTATACCGAAAAATCTGATTTTTCAACATTTTTTTTTAAGATATTCAAAAATATTCAAAATTTTTTTGAAAATAATTCCATTTAAAGGAGATTTGCACACATGGAAATCAAACGCAAAAAAATCACGAGGGAAGAAATATTCCAAAGAGAGCAAACGTTCGCATCCGAAATTTCCGATATTTGCCAATCCAGAGACAGCGACTTCCGCGCCATCGGATACGAGCTGGAGCTGGAATTCGGTCAGAAAGCAAACGAGCAGCAATCCCGCTTTGATGCTTTTTCCCGCGATGAAAGCAAAAAATTCGATCCCGGTTACGTCAGCCGCGCCATGATTACGGTCAAACGTCAAAAGACGGAGGAAGAAAAGCAGGAGCTTCTGCGATTGGAAGCAGAAAACCGCGCGCTGATGGAGAACGCGGGCGACGCTGAAGAATCGGAGCAGCTGCTGATCGAGGAAACGCTCCGCGACGCGGAATTTGAAAATAAGCGTTCGGTCGCATTTACGGTCGTCATGCTCGTGCGCGCGTACAAATCCTTCTGGACCGAATGGATCAGCCTCGCTGACGGTCTCGATCAGCTGCAAGCCGATCTGGATGAATTTTTTGAGGTCCTTTCGAAAAAGCAGGAGGAAATCAACTGATATTTCCCGTCGTATGCTCTTACGGCACGCCGTAAAATGAGTTGTGGGACAATCCATCAAATTTATATTGTATCCGATTAAAAAATATGATATAATGAAAATAATTTCGGGAGCCGAAGCGCCCCCATAACGAAATAAAAAGGTAAGATAAACTATGATTAAAAATACGCTTGCAAAAACAGAACTGAAAACTTCTGATTTTGATTATGATTTGCCCGAATCCCTGATCGCCCAGCATCCGACGGAAAAACGCGACGAAGCAAGACTGATGGTGCTCGATAAGGAAACCGGAGAGATCACTCACCGCATTTTCCGCGACGTCAAGGATTTTCTGCGTCCCGGCGACGTTCTCGTGATCAACGACTCCAAGGTCATTCCCGCCCGCATCTACGGAAAAAAGATCCGCGAAGATCTTTCCGAGGGCGCAGACTGCGAATTCTTATTGCTTCGCCAACGCGCGCTCGATCTGTGGGAAACCATCGTACGCCCCGGAAAACGCCTCAAGGAGGGCGCCCGCGTCCGCTTCGGCAACGGGCTGCTGGAGGCGGTCATCCGCGAAGTGACGGAGGACGGCAACCGCATCGTGCAATTCGAATACGACAAAACGAGCGGCAAAAATCTTTACTCGATCCTGGATGAAATCGGCAGAATGCCCCTGCCCCCCTACATCACCGAGGAATTGAAGAACAACAGCGATTATCAGACCGTCTACGCAAGAGAGGAGGGCTCTGCCGCCGCGCCTACGGCGGGACTGCATTTTACGGAGGAATTGCTGAATGAAATCCGCGCGCTCGGCGTGGAAATCGCTCCCGTTATGCTCCACGTCGGACTCGGAACCTTCCGCCCCGTCAAGGCAGACAGCATCACCGACCACGTCATGCACAGCGAATTTTTCACCGTAACGGAGGAAAGCGCGGAAAAGATCAACCGCGCAAGAAAAAACGGCGGGCGCATCATCGCCGTCGGAACGACCTCCTGCCGTACGCTGGAGAGTGCTTCCACCGACGACGGCATCGTCCACGCCATGTGCGACGATACGGGGATTTTCATTTATCCCGGCTATCAATTCAAAGCCGTCGATGCCCTGATCACCAACTTCCATCTGCCGCAAAGCACCCTCATCATGCTGGTTTCCGCTTTCTCCAATCGGGAAATCGTCATGAACGCCTATGAAACCGCTGTAAAAGAAAAATACCGATTCTTCTCCTTCGGCGACGCCATGTTCATACATTGAATCCGTTCAGCATGAAAAAAACGTTACTGATTCTGTGTTTGATCCTATCGCTCACGCTCCTCATCGGATGCCGTCCGCTTGACGAAAATCCCGCGCAAATACCGGAAGGCGCCGTGGATGCCACCGCGCACGGCGTTTCCACCGAGAACGACGGCGCGCAAAACAGTCTGGCGCTGCAAGTCCTGATCGACAGCCTTTCCGCCGAGGGAGGAACCGTCTACATACCTGCGGGCGAATACGTATTCGCCGCAAACGGTACGCAGACCATCGGCGCGCACTGCATCAGAATGCGCTCCGACGTCAGCATCGTCGGCGACGGAGACGCCACGGTCCTGAAGCCGACGGGAGATTCCTATTACGGCTTGGATATGTTCTATTTCAACGATTATCTCGATACGGGAAACGCCGTTTATCTCCGCAATTGCCGTTTTGAATCCTTCACGATCGATGCCGCCGACACGTCCTGCGCGTACTATACCTCCGCAGGCAAGGGCTTTATGTTCAATCTCTTCGAAAACTGCCATTGGAAAAAGGTCACGGTCAAACATACCGATGCCACGGGCTTCGGCGTGGATTGTCCGATCGGCAGTACGATCTCCGAATGCGCCGCCATCGACTGCGGAAAAGCCGCAACGGCGGAAAATACAGGCGCTTCCGGCTTCGGGATCGGCTTCGGATACAGTGAGAACGAAAGCCTGACGATCACGGATTGCCGAGCGGACGGCAATGCCAAATTCGGTTTTTTCTTCGAGCATCAAGGGCGCTTCAACGATGAAAAATACAGCGCCGTCCCCAAAGAATTTTTTAAAATTACAGACTGCGAAGCAAAAGGAAATCTTTTCGGCTTCGGCGGGGTCTGCGCACAGAATACCCTGTATGAAAATTGCCGTTCCGAGGATTCGTTGCGCTACGGATTTCTTTTCAAGGATTCCCGAAACGCAACGGCTGTCGGTTGCGTCAGCGAAAACGACGGCGAAGCCGCCTTTGCCATTCTGCAAACCGCGGTCAACGGAAATTTCGAGGTCAAAGACATCTCCTTTATCGAATGCGCGGCAAAGGACAGCAAAATCGGCGTCAGCATCGTCTCGGAAAATCCGTCGGCGTTCATGGGCGGCAACCGCGTGGAGGGCTGTACGTTCGAGCGTATTCCTCTTTCCGTATATACCGCAGGGACCATGCACTCGCTGACCTTATCGGACAATACCGCGGACACGGACGAAACCCGTTTTCTCGCCGAAACGGAGGATTTCAAAAATACAGGAAACAGCTGGAATCCGATCGAGCCCGATTCCGACCAAACGAAAAATAAGGATAAAAAAGGTAATAACAATGATCAACCGTAAAATTCCCGTCATTGCCGTCGCCGGGCCGACCGCGAGCGGCAAAAGCTCCCTTGCCATGCGTCTTTGCAAGGATTACAATGGAGAATTGATTTCCTGCGATTCCATGCAGATCTACAGAGGCATGGACATCGGAACGGCAAAGCCTTCTCTGCATGACAGAGCGGAAATTCCGCATCATCTGATCGACATCTGCGATCCCGACGAGGATTTTTCCGCCGCCGCCTTCGCAGAGCTCGCGCAAAAGGCGATCGCCGACGTTCACGCCAGAGGAAAGACACCCATTCTCTGCGGCGGAACGGGACTGTATCTGGACTCCGTTCTCAACGGCGTCAACTTCGGTGACATGGAGCCCGACCCCGCGTATCGCGCAGAGCTCCTTCAATTCGCCGAAACGAACGGCGCGCAGGCGCTCCACGACCGCCTTTCCGCCATTGATCCCGAAGCGGCGGGCACGATTCACCCCAATAATATCAAGCGCGTCGCGCGCGCGCTGGAAATCTGCCATCTTTCCGGCATGACGAAAACGGAATGGGACAAAAACGCGATCAGAAACGAATCGCCCTACTCGGCTTGCATCCTCGCGCTGGATTATAAAAACCGCGAAAATCTCTACGCCCGCATTCATCTGCGTGTGGACGAGATGTTTGCGGCAGGATTGGAAAACGAGGTGCGCGCGCTTCTGAACGCAGGCTATCTCTCTCCGAATACCACCGCCGGCGGCGCGATCGGATACAAGGAGCTGCTCGGCTATATCCGCGGAGAAATGACCCTGGCGGAAGCCTCTGACGCCATCAAAACCGCCACCCGCCATTACGCCAAACGACAGCTCACCTGGTTAAGACGGAACGAAAACGTCCATTGGCTCTATCCCGATAACGAACGCTATGAAGACGACGGGCATTTGATCGCCGACGCGCACGCCATCATCGACATTCATACCGTGATGTCCTATCGGGCGTAACGAAAAGGAGCTGCGCATGAAAAACGGCAAACACCCAATATCCAAAAAAATACTGCCCATCTCCCTGTGCCTGCTCGCCGTGATCTATCTCGGCTATCATCTCGCCCGCGGCTTGCGCACGGACGCGCAATTTTACGCCGTGCGTCCGTATACCGCTTACGACAGTCAGGTCTTTACGGGATATATCTTCAAGGACGAGACGCCCCTCTTCTCCGGCGCGTCCGGCATGTGCAATTATCATTACTACGACGGTGAAAAGGTCGCCGCCAACCGCGTCGTTGCCGACGTATACGGCGCTGAAAATCAAGTGATTTCCCAACGGATCGCCGAGGTCAAAAAGCAGATCGAAATTCTCCGCGCCAGTATGTCACTCGGCAAGCTGACGCTTACGGAGGTAAACCGAAAGATCGAGCTCGTTTCCTATGAGATCACGCAGAAAAACGCCGCCGGTGACGCTGCCGCCGCCAACGCGCTCGGCGACGATCTGCTGGTCCTGATGGCAAAAAAGGACCTTCTTTCGAGCGGAAAAGACGACTATAACGAAGAAATCGCCGCGCTGGAAAGCCAGAAGGATGCGCTCGTTGCCTCGCTGGGTCTGCCCTTGGAAAGCGTTTCGGCTCCGGGCTCGGGATATTTTTATTCCGGAACGGACGGCTATGAGGAAATTTTCACCGCGCAAACGGCGAAAAATCTCTCCCTTGCGCTGTATGATCAGATCACCTCGGTCAAAGCGGTCAAAAAGCCGAACGCCGTCGGTACGCTCGTGACGAGCTCGCAATGGTATTACGCCGCGAAGGTTCCCGAGGCGGACGCAGAGGGCTTTCTCGTCGGTACGACGTACGAATGCTTTTTCCCCGACAACAGCCACACAGAAGCCATCTTCATGAAATTGGTTTCCAAGGAGACCGCCGCCTCGCAAACGCTCCTCGTCTTTTACTCCTCCTCCCTGCCTCGCGGCTTCGATACGACGCGCACCCAGCGTATGCAGGCAAACCGAGGCTCCTACACGGGATTCCGTATTCCCGCCGAGGTCGTACGGGCGGAAAACGGAAAAACCTTCGTATACGTATTTTATGAGGGCGTCGCGGAGAAAAGGGAAGTCAGCATCCTGTGGGAGCAAAACGGATACTATATCATCTCCTCCGAAAATACCGCTCCGGGAATGCTGAAGCTCAACGACCTGATCATTCTCAACGACACGAAGCTATACGAAAACAAATTTATAGATTAGCATTTCAGAAAGGAATTTCCCATGACAGAAACGAAAAAAGCGGAAATCCGTGAAAATATTCAAAACATCCGCAGCCGTATGTCCGCTTATCCTCAAGCAGAGCTGATGGCTGTCATCAAAACGAGAACAACCGAAGAAATCAATTTCGCCATCCGCGAATGCGGCATTACGCTGGTCGGTGAAAACCGCGTGCAGGAATTGCTCGCGCATTACGAAGAAATGGATCGCAGCGCCGAGCTTCATTTTATCGGCACGCTCCAGAAAAACAAGGTCAAATATATCATTGACAAAATTGACATGATCGAATCGCTCGACAGCGAATCTCTTGCCGCGGAAATCCAACGCCGCGCAGAAAAAATCGGAAAAATCATCCCCGCTCTGATCGAAATCAATATCGGCAGAGAAGAAGCGAAAAGCGGAATTTTCCCCGAGCAACTCGAAGGCTTTTGTGCGGTGTTGAAACAATTTCCCAACATTGAAATCCGCGGACTCATGACGATCGCGCCGATCTGCGAGGACAAAAACGATTACCATCGCTACTTTGAGGAAATGAATCGGCTGAAAACTGAAATTTTTACAAAATATTTCCCCGAAGTTACGTCCCCCGTGCTTTCTATGGGAATGTCCGGAAGCTTCACCCAGGCGCTTGAGCACGGAACCAATATCGTCAGAATCGGCGAGGGAATTTTCGGAAAGCGCAATGCGGCGGATCGCCGCTGACGGTTGCCGCCGTACCTCGGTTTCTTCTGACCTCGCGTACGGATCGACGGCGGAGTTGTTTTGCGCAATTTTCTATGCATAAAAGAAATCGAATATTTGTACGACAGTCACAAATTTTTTCACTTTTTTTAAAAAAACGGATTGCAATTTTCATATGAACTATGTTATAATAGTACAGGATATATCTTTTTAATATTTTTAGCATTAAAAATAAATAAAGATTCATAAAAGAGAAGTTTTTGGAGGTACAAAAATGGGTTTAATTGAGAAAATCAAAGGAATGGTTTCCATCGAAAATCCTTATGATGAGAAGCTGGATATAGATGTAACCAATGAAACGGAAACCGAGGATATCGCCCTCCCCGCGGCAGCGACCGCCGTTGCTCCCAAACCCGCAACCGGCATTTACGGACAGGACGATTCCGTCGTGGAGCTCAAGGTTGTAAGACCGACGACGTTTGCAAACGTTACCGAAATTGCAGATTATCTGATGCACAATTGCACCGTCGTTCTGAATCTGGAAGCAACCAATACCGAAGAAGCCAAAAGATTGCTCGACTTTCTTGCAGGCGTCGCATATTCCATCGACGGTCAGCTGAAAAACATTGCCGTCAACACTTATATCATTACCCCCTGCAACGTTGACGTTGCCGACACGCAGGTAAGAGCTGCGGAGGCACAGCAGGATTTTGATAATCAGACTGCAAACGCAAACTTGACAAGCGACACTTTGTTTTAAATTGAACGAAGCATATGACGGGGCGTTTCTGCCCCGTCATATTTTTCTTTCCCCGAAGAATATTTCACCGAAACGGCGTCAATCTTCCGATTGGCATCGTTCGACAAACAGGAGAACCTCCCATGACACCGATTATACCCGAGACATTGACGGGGCAGTCCTTCAGCCAAACGAAATCGGGATACGCCCCCTCCGAGGTAGATGACTATATCTCCCGTCTCACCGAAAGCATTACCCTTCTTCATCGGGAAAACGCGGCTCTTCGGAATCAGCTCCGCGCCATCGAAGATGCGCAATCGGAGGCTGAACGTATTTTAAAAAAGGCCGAAGTGCAAAAGGATCAGATCATCGAAGATGCTTATCTGAAGGCGGACAGGATTCTGGCTGACGTACAAACGAATTGCAATTCCGTTCTTCGCGGCTTCAAGGAAAAAGCAGAAGCGCAAGCCAAAGCACTTACGGATATGAAGCAATCGATTCTGAAATTCAAATACGATTTGTTTGAGCAATATCGGATGCATATAGAAATGATAGAGCGTTGCTTTCCCTCCGACGAAGCAGACAGGGATTGGACACCCGATGCGTATTCTCAGCATATCCTCGAGGAGCTCAAAAGAAAATTTTCCGAGCAATACGAAATTTTTCCGGAAACACAGATGGAATTTTCCTTCTGGAGCGAATGTAAAACGCAGTCCGAAACGGAAAAACAAAAAAAAGCGCAGAGCGCAGAGCACGTCTCCGCAAGGAAAAAGCTCGTCAAAAAAACGCCCGCCGTCGCGGACCTGATCGCCGAGCACGAAAATTCTTTATCGAAATGCGCGATCGCGCCCGCTTCCGCACGGCAATTCATGCTGGATTTCGATCACCCGTCGGAAAAAGGCGTTGTGATCGAAAAACAAAATTAAAGGAGTTTCTTATGATTTTATGGATCAGTATTATCGCGGCAACCGTGATTCTGGATCAGCTGACCAAGTGGATCGTCGTCAGCTCCATGGAGCTTTTCGAATCCATCGTCCTGATCGAAAAAGTCTTTTCCTTCACCTACGTTGCCAATTACGGCGCGGCGTGGGGAATGTTCAGCAATCACCGGTGGATCTTCATGGTCGTCACGTCCGCCGCGCTCATCATCATGCCCATCATTCTATACCGATACAGAAAAGTTCACTTTTTGTTTAATCTTTCGCTTTCTCTTTTTATCGGCGGCGCGATCGGCAATATGATCGACCGTATCTTCGTCGGCTACGTCGTCGATTTTCTGGAATTTACGTTTATTGATTTCCCCGTATTCAACGTAGCGGACATCTGCGTGGTCTGTGGCGCCGCCATTATGATCGTTTACGCGCTCTTTTTCGACAAGACCTTCTTCGTCGATAAAAAACCCGCTACCGCTTCGGCAAACGCAGAGGAGGATCCAAGCCATGACGGAACAGATCAGAAAAACGCTGACGACGGAAATTGACGACGTCGGCAAGCGTCTGGATATTTTTCTCTCCGAAACGGAGGAGGATCTGACGCGCTCGCAGGCGCAAAAGCTCCTGCAAGACGGCTTCGTCCTCGTCAACGGCACGCCGACGGCAAAAAATTACAAGCTCCGCCGTGACGATACCGTGACGCTCACCTATCCCGCGCCGGTCCCCTGCCGCGCGGAAGCGGAAAATATTCCGATCGACATCGTCTACGAGGATGAGGATATCATCGTCGTCAATAAGCCCAAGGGTATGGTCGTTCACCCCGCCGCAGGGAACTATACGGGAACGCTCGTCAGCGCCCTGCTTTACCACTGCGGCGAACGCTTGTCCGCCATCGGTGGCGTCGTCCGCCCCGGCATCGTGCATCGGATCGACAAGGATACCAGCGGTCTGCTCGTCGTTGCCAAAAACGATGCGGCGCATCTCTTTCTGTCAGAGCAAATCAAGGAGCACCGCGTATCCCGCATTTATCACGCCATCGCCATCGGCGGACTCGACGAAGATTTCACGGTCGATCTTCCCATCGGCAGACATCCGACGGACCGAAAAAAGATGGCTGTCACCGACAAAAATTCCAAAAACGCCGTCACGCACGTCAGCATTCTGGAACGATTTTCCGGCGCAACCTATATTCAATGCGAATTGGAAACGGGGCGCACGCATCAGATCCGCGTTCACCTTTCTCACAAAAACCGCCCTTTGCTCGGCGATCTGGTCTACGGAAGCGCCAAGCTCCCGCTCAATCAGAAATTCGCAAAAACCACCGAGGGCCAATGCCTGCACGCAAAGGAGCTGATCCTCACGCATCCGAGAACCAAACAGCAGATGCGCTTCGTCTGCGATATTCCCGCGTATTTCACTGAAATCCTGGAAACGCTCCGAAAAACCGATTGACCCCGCCGAACGTTGTTACAAAGAAAAGGATTCGTTATGAAAAAATTTCAAAACATTTTGATCGCATCCGATATTGACGGCACCGTGCTTTGGGAGTACGCTTACATCAATCCACGCAACTTTGAGAAGCTTCACTATTTCTGCGAAAACGGAGGACACTTCGCGCTGTCCACCGGACGTAGCCATAAGGATCTTTTTATCGTTGCACAGGCATTGAAGCAATACGTCAATATGCCCTGTATTCTCTGCAACGGCAGTTATCTCTATGATTTTATCTCCGACGAATTTCTCAACCCCTTTTTCCTTAATCCCTTCCCTTTGATCGAAGCCTTTCGGTCCGTCAAGAAGCGGTTTCCCGACGTGGGAATGCGCGCGACCTGCGCCCGCGGCTTTCTCTGTCCCGCGGAGGATTCGGTCGCGATCCAATTTCTGGAGAAAAGCGGTCTCGCTCATCTGACAACGTCCCTCCCTATTTCGGCGTTCGCGCAGGAAAAGATCTTCAAAGCGGTTTTCACCTCTGCCGACCTCCAGAAATTGCTCTTTCTGCAAGAAGAATTTCGGAAAGCCTACGGCGATGATTACGAGATCACGCTCTCGGGAAAAACCATTCTGGAAATTCTTCCGAAGGGCGTTTCGAAAAAAATACAGTTCCCCTATCTGAAAGCCCTCTATCCCAACGCCGAGCTTTGGTGTATCGGTGATTTTTACAACGACCTGGAAATGCTGTCCGGCGCGGACGTCGCCGTCTGCCCCGAAAACGCCGTGGATGAAATCAAAAGGATTTCCCATCTCCGGGTATGCCATTGCAAGGACGGCGCGCTGGCAGACATGATCGACGAAATCGAGAAAAAGCTCGATGCCCGCTCAGCGGCTTCTCTTTGATATTTGATTTTCCGCGCATCTGCGGCAGAGATCGGATCTCTGCCGCTTTTCGTTTATCGGGAATTTTTCACGACCGTCCGTATTTTCTGTCAAAATTTTTTCGTATTCCGAGATATTTTCCGTCAAATCTTTACTGTATGGATGAGGAAGAAAGGAGGAAAACAATTGGAAGATCAAAAAATCGTTGCCCTGTTTTTCGAAAGAAACGAAAACGCCATCGCGCGGCTTTCCGAAAAATACGAAAAAACGTGTAAAAAGATCGCCTTCAACGTCCTGCGCAACGAATCCGATGCGGAAGAATGCGTAAACGATGCCTATCTCGCCGTTTGGGAAGCCATTCCGCCGAAGAAGCCGGACTCTCTTTCGGCATTCCTTTATCGGATCGTACGCAATATCGCAACCGTCAGATACCATAAAAATACAGCGCAGAAAAGAAACGGCTTCTACGACGTCGCGCTGGACGAATTGGAGGAATGCCTGTCGGAAGGGGATGCGTTTGAAGCCTTGGAGACGAGCGCGCTTTCGCGCCTGTTCAATGAATTTCTCGCCATGCAAAAGCAGGAAGACCGCGTTATTTTCGTCAAACGCTATTGGTACGCCGAATCCGTTTCGGAAATCGCCGCCGAGCTTGGAAAAACCGCGCATTTCGTCAGCGTCAAGCTTTCCAGGATCAGGGAAAAGCTCAAAAAATTTTTAATACAGAAAGGATATTACGTATGAAACGAGAAAAAATTTCAACCGCTCTGAACGACGTGGATTCCGTCTATATCGAGGAAGCCGCAGCTTATCAGAAGAAAACGAACGCCCGCCGCGTCCTCCTGCGATGGGGCTCGATGGCGGCAAGCTTCGCCATTCTTTTGCTGGCAGGCGTATTTTTCCTGCAACCGCTTTTTTCCGGCGATCCCGCAGTCCGCTGGGATGATCCCGAGCAGGTCCTCTCGGAGGACGGCGTTCTCGAGAAAAGAAAAATCGCCGTCATCCACGATTCCCGCTACGCCGACTATACCTCCCTGCGCGCCATCGATGCCGCTTACGTCGGGGAAAAGCTCGGCGATACCGAAATCAAATCCTTCTGGCGGAACTACCTTCTGAAAGAAGATACCGATACGGAATTTCTCCGCGCGGAAATTTATGAAATCAAGGGCGTTGCTCCCGACGTCGCCGTCTGCATCCGCTATCTTGACAAAGGCGACGCTCTGACGACCGATCATTATTATACCTATATCAATACCGCGCATTCCATGCGGAATTTCGAGGAATTATATCAGCTCTTCACGCTGGATGCCGAAATGTCCGCAAGAACGGGACTCACGCTCTCCTATCCCTCCGCGAAAGGTACGGTCAGAAGCCACTGCACCGTAAAAGCCGAAATATTGGAGAACGCCATCGCCTCCATCGCCAACGCCGATACCGCGCTTTACGCGCTTACCGATGACGGCGGTTTTCCCAAGCTGGAAAAGGAGATCTTGAAAGACTGCACCGCCCACGCCACCTTTTACGGCGAAATGCCGCTTGCCGGTGTCGTCAGCTTCCGCATCTACGATAACGGCTATCTCCTGATCCAAAAAGAGTTTACGGTCACCTATATCTTTGAAATCCCGGAAACCGTATCCGCGGAAATTTTCAACGCGCTGAATACCCATAAGGTCGAAAACGCCGATCCCGACCGCGCAACCGTGACGCACGAAAGTGAAAGCCAAGCCGTTCGCCCCGAATAACAGGTTCTTCTTTTAACGAAAACGCCCGTTTGAACAAAGTTCAAACGGGCGTTTCCCCTATTTTCATATCAATGGATCGCTTATAAAATACAAGCCAGGCACATCAGGAGCAACACGGAAACCGCGCTGCCGCCGACGAGCTGAGGAACGGTATGATGCTTCGCCTTCACACTCGCCACGTAAGCAAACACGGTCACGACCGACATCAATACCGCGGGGACGTAAAGACCAAAATACAAAAGCAGAAAGATCGGTCCCGCAGAGCCGCAGCCGTGCGCGCTGAGCTTGATGTGCAAGCCCTTATTAAAAACGAGAATCAAAATACCGGAAAGCAGATATTCCAGACAAATGATCCACATTCCTCTCGAGGCAGACGCGAGAAGATTGGTGATCAGACAAAAAATATATCCCGCCACCGCATAAAGCATGGCAAGCGTTCTTTGACCGTCTCTGCCTTTATCCTTGAAATGCGGCGTGACCGACTGCAACGGATACGCAAGCAAGGGCAAAACACCAAGATACAGAATCATGTAAGCAAAATGCCATACTGTCGGAAACACACCCGGACAAAACAAACCGATCATCGTAATGGAAAACGCCGCCAACACGGGAGCCAGCGTCAACATACGAACAATTTTACAAAATTTTTCCATTTCATTCCTCCTGAATCATCGAGAACGCTCGATTTTATTTTCAAAATCACTTCCAGCACAATAAAACAATCTCATCTGGTTTTCAAAACCATTATAAACACTTTCCGTTATTTTGTCAATAGTTTTACAAAAATATTTTAGCCATTTTAAAAAACAAATATTGATTTTTTTCAAAAAAAGTGCTATACTGATAAAAATTACGAACGTCTGCTTCGATTTTATTAAGAAAACAAAGGAATCTGCTATGGAAAAAACCGATTTTTTTACTTCGTGCGACACCGTTGCCAATCTGCACCTGCCCCGTTGGAACGAGCTCCCCGAGTTTGAACTTTATATGGATCAGGTCATCGGACTGATCGAAAAATATCTCCGCCCCTTATATCCCGAGAGCAAAGCGCCCATCACGCCCTCCATGATCAACAATTACGTCAAGAACGGCGCGCTGCCGCCTCCGCAGAATAAACGGTATAACCGTACCCATCTGGCGCTTCTGCTGATCATATGCTCCGCCAAATCCATTCTGGAAATCTCCTCCATCTCCGATATCCTCAATCAGAGCGTTTCCGCGAGCAATATCGAAACCGCGCTGGATCAATTTGCGGAAATGT
Source organism: Clostridia bacterium (assembly GCA_017412045.1). Classification (GTDB taxonomy): domain Bacteria; phylum Bacillota; class Clostridia; order Oscillospirales; family CAG-272; genus QALR01. The sequence goes on along the minus strand of JAFQOX010000128.1, from coordinate 53,075 downwards.
ACGAAAACGCGCTTCGCTCGGCAGTCAAAAAAGCCAAGCTCGCCGTTTCCGTTTCCGAAGCCAACACCAAACAGATCCTGAGCGCCATCGCGATCGAAAATGCATTGAGCGCCAACGCTTCCCGCGTCGTCGCCATGTATGCCTACAATACGGTCGCAACCAAGTCGGAATCCGAGGAGAACGACACGAAAACGGAAAAGGCTGAGAAGAAAGCCGAAAAAAAAGCGGAAAGAAAGGCTGAGAAAAAAGCCGAAAAGAAAGCGGAAATCAAAGAAAATTCCGAAGCCTCAAATTCCTGAAGCTGTCATAAAATCAAATCCTCCGAATACAATGTTTACAAAACATCAGATTCGGAGGATTTCTTTATGTTCGTTTATTCCATTCGTTCGGCAACCATCAAATTTGTGTGCGCCATCGCGCTTTCTCTCGTCGTACTCGTCTCGCTCGTTGCGCTCATTCCTTCCTACAATGCCAAGGAGGGAACGCCCGTCGCTTCCGACATTTCTTACGTGAAGATCTACGAAAACAGCGACCGGATCGCCTTCATCGAGCAGTTCGGCTGGAAGGTAGCGGAAACGCCTCTGGAAACCGTGGAGGTCTGCGTACCCGAAACGTTCGACAACGTCTATCTCGGTTATAATGAAATGCAAAAGGAACAGGGCTTGAATCTCGCGAAATACAAGGGCAAGACCGTGACGCGCTATACGTACAAGGTGGAAAATTATCCCGATTATGAAGGCACCGTTTATCTTAGTATGCTGGTTTATAAAAACAAGGTCGTCGGCGGCGACGTTTGCTCCGCCGACGTGAACGGATTCGTGCACGGTTTTGAAGCTCCCACCGTATAACGATTTCATGGTAGCAAAAAAACGGAACGGCGGCAGATCGGAAATCTGACGCCGTTCCGTTTTTTGATCGTTGTTCAATTCTTTGCTTTTGAACATCGCTCAAGAAATTGACTATTATTTCTTTGCGATAACCTCTACTTCGCAAAGCGCGCCCTTGGGCAGATCCTTTGCCGCAACGCAGGAGCGTGCGGGAAGGCTGATGAAATAGTCTGCATAGACGGCGTTGAATGCCGCAAAGTCTGCGATATCCGCAAGGAAGCAGGTGGTTTTGATGACGTTTTCAAAGGTCATGCCTGCTTCTGCAAGGACAGCCTTCAGATTTTCGCAAACCTGCTTTGCCTGCGTAACGACGTCGTCGCCTGCGAAGGCGCCGGTCGCAGGATCAAGACCGATCTGACCGGAGGTGAAAAGGAAGTCTCCGCACAGGATCGCCTGAGAATAGGGGCCGACAGCCGCCGGCGCGTTGGTTGTGCTGATTTTTTTCATAACAAGTACCGAACCTTTCATAAATAATTATAAGAATACGGCGCAAACACGGTCGTTTCCGCCGAAATCACGATAAAATTCACATCGGAAGCCCCGCTCATCACAGAGCCTCTGCAAAGCGTCCCTCTGATCGTAGCCGATCTCCAGAAGCAAGCGCCCGCCCTTTTTGATATGAGGGGGACAAGCCTCGAGCAGGCGACGGTAAAATCTGAGTCCGTCCGCACCGCCGTCCAAAGCAATACGGGGCTCCTTTCTCACCTCGGGAGAAAGCGTGTCGATCACCCCGGTCTCAATATAGGGCGGATTGGACACGATACAGTCAAAGGGCTCTTCGCCGGAAAGAAAATCCGGAGAAAATACGTCAGCCTGCCGCGCAGAAAACCGATGCGCCAAATCAAATTTCTTGGCATTTTCTCTCGCCACCGCCAGCGCACCTTCCGAAATATCGTAGCCGATAGCGGTCGTATCTTCGGAATTGGCAAGCGCCGCAAGGGCGATGCATCCGCTTCCCGTGCAAATGTCCGCGAAGCGGCTGCCGCTTTCCAACGAGAAAATCAACCGTTCGCAAACGATCTCCGTATCCGATTGCGGAATCAGACAGTCGTCCGTGACGTCAAATTGCAGACCGAAGAACCAAGCCTTGCCCAGGATATATTCCAGAGGCTCACGGGTATTTCTCCGTTTGGCAAGTGCCTCCGCTCTCGCGCAGGCGTCCTCGGATATTTCTCTGCCTGAAAAGGGAACCGTTCCGATCTCGGATTCGTTCAGAGCCAGAACCGAGCCGATGATTTCCTTCGCTTCATACGAAGCGGCTTCTCCCGCGGAATCCAGAAGAAGCCTCCTCAATTTTCTGTAAAAAAGATCAATCCTCATGCCTTGACGTCGCCTTCATCCGCATTCGATGGCTCCGCCTGCGGCTTGGGGTCGGGCGCAAGCATTTCTTCCTCGGGGAATTCCCCGGGCATGGCAAGCTTCAGGGATTTGATCGCGACCTCGATCTGATCGTCGGAAGGCTCCTTGGTCGTAATTCTCTGCATAAGGATACCGGGGGCGGAAAGTGCGCGAACCACGAAATTGTCGTGCTTGCCCGCGTACATCAGAAATTCAAAGCCGATGCCGACGGTCAAGGGGAGCAAAAGCAGCTTGCAGACGGCGCGCAACAACGTATTCTGAAACGGAATGAAAAAGCCGACGATGATGCCGATCAGGATCATCACGAACATAAAGCTCGTACCGCAGCGAGGATGGAAGCGTTTATGCTTCCGCACGTTTTCCACCGTCAATTCTTCTCCGCTTTCATAGCAGAAGATGGATTTATGCTCCGCACCGTGATATTCAAAGGTTCTCCGGATATCGGGCATAAGCGAAATCAAAAGTATATAACCGACGAAGATCAGGATCTTCAGGACACCCTCCAGAACGCTCTGCCAGATGCCGATGTCGTCTCCGAACAGCTTCGCGATCAGACCGCCGAACAGGGACGGCAGATAGATAAACATACCGACGGCAAGCAAAAGAGCCAAAACAATAGCAATCGGCATCAGCACGTCCATCAGACCCGCGCCGAATTTTTTCTTGAGCCATTTTTCAAATTTCGTTTCCTCTTCCTCGATTCCGAGCATATCCACGCCGTCGTTCGTCGTGGAGAAGGAAAGTCTCATGGACTCGACAAAGGAGACGACGCCCCGGACCAGAGGCAAACCGAAGAATTTATATTTGTTTCTTGCAGAAATAAATTTTTTCCTTTTTGAACGGATCGTACCGTCCGTGGCGCGAACGGAAATCGCGACGTCCTCACCGCTGCGCATCATGATGCCTTCCAGCAGCGCCTGACCGCCGACCTTGCCCAAGCGGGGATTTTTTTCTTTATTCTTCATGCAATCATCCTTTCTGAAAATATTTTTTATAGGGTTTTTAACCGCTATCAAAATAATTATACCATAAATATATTAACAAGTAAATATATTTTTTCAAAAAATACAAAATCCGCGGACAGCCGAAGCGATCCGCGGAGCTTTGTATTTTCATGATAATCTTAAGTGAAAAGGTATGCAATCACAACGACAGCAACGAACACGATTGCAATGATCGTGGTCAGCTTGGAAAGCCATTTGCCTTTCTGAGGCGCACTGTTCTTGCTGAGCGTATTCTCGTTGCTTCCACCGGCAATCGCGCCGGAAAGACCGCGTTTTGCTTTATCCTGAAGCATAACGACAACAATCAGGAAAATCGCTGCGACGAGCAAAATAATACCAAGAATAATCTGCAGAGGACTCATGTTTCAATCTCCTTTTCCGGCGGAATTATGAAATTTCGCACCCCCGCCAACCATTCGGTGCGAATCCGTCATTTTACCATCATACTACAACTATCGTGATAGCTACATAATACTATAGCACGAAAAAATCAAAAATGCAATAGTTTTTCATAAAATTTACGGATTCTTTTTACAAAAATCATAATTGGGGCTGAAAAGGCAGATCAAACGCCGGAATAAGCCGCAAAACCGCCGTCAACGGGAACAACGACGCCGTTAACAAATCCGGAAGCCTCGTTATCGCAGAGCCAGAGCAGGGTACCCGTCAGATCGTCGGGCGTACCGAAGCGGCCCATGGGCGTGTGCGCAAGGATCTTTTCGGAGCGGGGCGTATAAGAACCGTCCGCATTGAGAAGAAGTGCTTCGTTCTGCTTGGTAATGAAGAAGCCGGGCGCGATCGCGTTGACACGAACGCCGACCTTGGAGAAGTGAACGGCGAGCCACTGCGTGAAGTTGGATACGGCAGCCTTTGCGCCGGAATATGCGGGAATCTTGGTCAGAGGACGGAAGCTGTTCATGCTGGAAACGTTGATGATGGTCGTTCCGGTCTTCTTTGCCATATCGCGCGCGAATACCTGCGTGGGGATCAGCGTGCCGAGGAAGTTCAGATTGAATACGAAGCCGACGCCGTCGGGATCGAGATCGAAGAAGGTGCGAACGTCCTCCGCAACGTTTTCGAGATCCTCGGGCTCCAGATATTCCTTGGTGGTCTGACCGCGGGGATTGTTACCGCCCGCACCGTTCAGAAGGATGTCGCAGGTGCCGTAAGCCTCGGTGATCAGATCTCTTGCCGCTTCCATGGAAGCGCGCTCCAATACGTTAGCCGCAACGCCCATCGCAATGCCGCCCTCTGCGCGGATTTCAGCCGCAACTGCTTCCGCTGCGTCCAGACGGAGGTCGCAAACGGCAACCTTCGCGCCGCAAGCCGCAAGCGTTTTTGCGAAGCCGGAGCAAAGAACACCGCCGCCGCCCGTAACGACGGCAACTTTACCCTTCAGGTCAATTTCAAATGGTAATTTCATGGTTTTGTACCCTTTTCCAGACGGAAAAGTCCTTTCTGTAAATTTATAATTTGTTTTTACCGTTCTTTTATCAATCGATCACGCCAACGAGGTCAGAACCCGATACAGCTCCTCCGCATTTTCCGGCGTATACGCCGCGCCGTTTTCACGAAGCACGTCAGCGGGACGGTAGCCCCACGCAACGCCCACGGGAACTGCGCCCGCATTGCAAGCGGTGATCATATCCACGTCGGAGTCGCCGATAAACGCGATTTCCGAAATATCCAGACCGAATTCCTCTGCGATCAGATACGCGCGCGCAGGATTCGGCTTCGCGGGAACCTCGGGGATCGTGCCCCAGACGGAATCGAACGTGTCGGGAAACAGCGCGTCCACCATTTTCACAATATGGGAATGGTTTTTGTTGGACATGACCGCCAGCTTCATTCCCTGCGCCTTCAGCTTCGCGAGCATTTCGGGAACGCCGGGATAAGGCACGGTCTCCGCAAGATAATGATCGTCGTAAAACGCGTAATATTTTTCCAGCGCCTCATCCCAGAGCGTTTCGTCTCCCAGCTCGGGAATCATGCGTCGGATATAGACGGGCATATGGTTATTGACGTGGACCAGAATATCCTCCTCCGTTACGGGGGGAAGTCCGTATGCTTCGCGCGTCAGATTCAGAGTGATCTTCAAATCGGGCAAGGTATTTGCCAGCGTACCGTCAAAATCAAGAATTGCGGCTTTGATCAAAATGCTTCACCGTTCCTTTCACAAAAAATGATTTTTCATTCATTTATCATTGTACCAAATTTCCTGCGTTTTGTCTATAGAAAAAAGAAAAATATTTTTTCACTTCCGTATGAAAAATCTTTTCAGCAAATTGACTTTACTTCCAAAATATGATATATTGATATCACGAATTCTCAAAAATCACAGCTTCGGAGGCTTATGATGGCATACGCAAAAACATATTATCTGAATATCTCCTTTCTCCGATCGGAAAAAGCGATCGCAGACTATATAGACCGTGTTTCTCCCGAAAGAAAACAGCGCATCGAAACGACCAAGCGCGCGGAAACCAAAGCGGCTCTGCTCGGCGCGGGCCTGCTCCTCGACGAGGTCCTGAAAAAATCCTTCGGACTCACCGACATCGAGCTGGAAACCAATGAGTACGGCAAGCCCTCGCTCAAAAATCATCCCGCGCTTCATTTCAATCTCTCTCACAGCGGCGACATCGCCATTCTGACCGTTTCCGACGTAGAATGCGGCGTCGACGTCGAAAATACGAACCGACCGCACGAAGCGATGGGCGTTGCCAACCGCTTCTTCTCGCGCAACGAATACGCCGCGATGATGCTCTCTGCCAATCCCAACGAGGCGTTCTGCCGTCTCTGGACCCTGCGCGAAAGCTACGTCAAAATGCGAGGCAAGGGCTTCGCGATCGGTCTTTCCACGCTGAAATGCGATTTTCACAGAGGCGTCTGCACCATGTATCAGGATCATCTCCCGCAAGCCGACGCCTTTTTCAAGGAAATCCGCGACATTCCCGGCTATCGCGTTTCCATTTGCACGAACGAACCGGTGGAGCACAGCTTCACCGTCTGGAAGCTGTAATCCTCCGTTTTCTTCGCAAAGAGAAAACCGAAGGGTTGACAGCGCGAGAAAAATACGATATAATAATACCGTAATACTTTTATTTCAAACATATAAATAAGAAAGGAAATAAAAATCATGGCAAAGTTGAATCAATCCGCATTGAACATCGGTGTAACCGGTCCCGTCGTCACCATCGTTATGGACGGCATTGGCATCGCTCCCGACGGCGCGGGAAACGCTGTTAAGAACGCATATACTCCCACTCTCGATATGCTGATGGAAAAATACGCATGGACCAAGCTCCGCGCGCACGGAACCGCCGTCGGTCTGATGTCCGACGACGATATGGGTAACTCCGAGGTCGGCCACAACGCGCTCGGCTCCGGTCAGGTTTTCGCGCAGGGCGCAAAGCTCGTTACCGAATCCATCGAAACCGGCAGAATGTTCGAGGGCGAAACCTGGAAGAGCCTTTCCGGCAACTGTGTCGCAAACGGCACCACTCTCCACTTCATCGGTCTGTTCTCCGACGGTAACGTTCATTCCCACATCAACCATCTCAAGGCAATGGTTGAAAAGGCAAAGGCTGAAGGCGTAAAGAACGTTCGCATCCACATCCTTCTCGACGGCCGTGACGTCGGTGAAACCTCCGCGCTCGAATACGTTGAGCCCTTCGAAGCGTTCCTCGCTTCTCTCAACGACGGCAGCTTCTGCGCAAAGATCGCAAGCGGCGGCGGCAGAATGAAGATCACCATGGACCGTTACGAAGCAAACTGGAAGATGGTTGAGGACGGCTGGCACACCCACGTGCTCGGTGAAGGCAGACAGTTCGCTTCCGCAAAAGAAGCCATCGAAACCTACCGCGCGGAATCCGGCGTAATCGACCAGGATCTCCCCGCATTCGTAATCGCTGAAAACGGCGCGCCCGTCGGCACGATCGAGGACGGCGACAGCGTCATCTTCTACAACTTCCGCGGCGACCGCGCGATCGAAATCTCCAAGACCTTCGAGGCAGGCACTGATTTCGACAAATTCGACCGCGTCCGCGTTCCCAACGTCATCTTCGCAGGTATGCTCGAATACGACGGCGACCTTCACGTTCCCTCCCGTTACCTCGTCGCTCCCCCCGCGATCACCAATACCATGGGCGAATATCTCGCTGACACCGGTGTCACCCAGTTCGCGATCTCCGAAACCCAGAAATACGGTCACGTTACCTACTTCTGGAACGGTAACAAGAGCGGCAAGTTCGACGACGAAACCGAAACCTATCAGGAAATTCCTTCCGATATCGTTCCCTTTGAACAGAGACCCTGGATGCAGTGCGCTTACATTGCCGATCAGGTCATCGAAGCCATCGAATCCGGTAAATATCAGTTCATCCGCTGCAACTTCCCGAACGGCGATATGGTCGGTCACACCGGCAACTATGCGGCGACCGTTATCTCCGTAGAAGCGCTCGACGTTCAGCTCGCAAGAATCCTGAAGGCCGTTGATGCCGCTAAGGGCGTTGCGATCATCACCGCAGACCACGGCAACGCAGACGAAATGTACGAAACCGACAAGAAGGGTAAGATCAAGACCAATGCCGACGGCTCTCCCAAGGCAAAGACCAGCCACACCCTCAATCCCGTTCCCTGCATCATCTACGACAATTTCTACACCGATAAGTATACGATGAAGGAAGGCTCCGATTTCGGTCTCGCAAACGTTGCGGCTACCACCGTCAATATGCTCGGCTACGAAGCACCCGAAATGTGGTGCGAAAGCCTGATCAAATAATTGACACCCATTTTCTGTCGAACGGCGGCTCGCTGCCGTTCGACAATTATTTTAAGCAGAGGAATCCTTACCGTGAAACAAGAAAAACAAGTTAAACTCAAAATTTTCGCCAATATCGTGCGCGGAGAGGACGAGGACGCCGAAAAAGACAACGTGCGGATCAACAGCTTCGGCGTGATGTCCTTCGACGGCAAGCGCATCGAAATTGCTTACGAGGAAACCATGGGCGAAAACGGCATGGCGTACAACACGCTTTCCTTCGACGTCCGTGAGCCCAATATCGTCACGCTCGTTCGCGAGGGCGCGGTCTCCTGCGTGATGACCTTCTCCGAAAACGGCAGATACGGCGGTCTGTACGATATGGGCTTCGCCGCTTTTGATTTTACCGTCGCAACCAGAAGCATCTCCAACAAGCTCAATTTTGAAAAGGGCGGCGTTCTGCTTCTCGATTACAATACGGAAATCCAGGGCGTTGCCGTACAATCCAGTCAATTCCGCTTTGATATTTCCGTGGTCTCCGCATAAGCTTCAATATCAAAGTAAAGAAACCGCAGATCCGGGATCTGCGGTTTCTTCGCAAGTTGCCCTTTTTTGTAAAAAATACCCTTGACATGTTGCCAAAAAGATAGTATAATGATACGAAAACTATTATTTTTAAGGAGATTTTACAATGAACAGCAATTCCATTGAAACGAAAGAAAACGTTCTTGCCGGCGCAGTCGGCGCGTTCCTCTTTTCTCTCGTAGGCGGCATACTTTGGTTCGTACTTTATCAAATCGGCTACGTAGCGGCTCTCAGCGGTCTCGTAGGAGTCATCTGCGCCGTGAAGGGCTACACCTTTTTCGCAAAAACGAAAAATGAAAGCAAAACATGTCTCGTTCTTTCCGTGATCATCGCCGTTCTGGTCCTGGCGATATCCTGGTACCTCTGTATCGGATACGATATCTACCTGGCATATCAGGAATGGTTTGCGGCAGGTGAAGTGGATTTCACCTTGAATTTCTTTGAATCGGTACGCGTGATCCCCCTCTTCCTTGCCGAAAAGGAAATTCTTGTGGGATATCTTGCTAACCTCGGATTGGGTCTGCTCTTTGCAGGACTCGGCGTTATTTCTTATCTTTCCTCCCGTGAAAAGAAAATGAAAAAGCAAGCCGCAGAAGCTGCTGTCAGAGCAGAAGCAAAGGCAAAGGCAGAAGCGGAAGCAAATCGGGAAGCCGACAGAGAAAACGAATACGCAACGGATTCCGAATAATGCTACGGCGGGCACTGACCCGCTCTCATAAAAACGGGAAAACCCCGGCAGATTTCAAGCTCTGCCGGGGTTGATTGATTTTGTATGTAAAATTTTCAGGAATTCCGATCATCCTCACCCTCAAATTTCGTACGGTAGCCGCAAGTCGGGCATTCCCACGCAAGATGCTCGACCGTAAAGTCCCCGTAATAGGTTTTCGCATTGTAACGAATCTTCTTCAAATGCTCTTCCGTTGTTGCGTCTTCCATTTGTGTACCGCACCGGGGGCATATGGAGTTCTGCAAAAATTTTTTCTTTTTTCGTTTACGCACAGCCAACGCGATCAGCACCGCAATACCGACACCCAAACACCATAATAATTCAAATGCTTCCCAATCCATTCCGTTCCCTTTGTCAAAAATATTTATTCTTCGCCGTCTTCTTTTTTGACGGAACGAATATTTCCGCTGTTGATGTTCGCAAGCGGGTTTTTGGAAACGGCTTCCTCCAGCTTTTTATCGCCGATATGCGTATAGATCTGCGTCGTGCTGAGCTGCGAATGTCCGAGGATCTCCTTGAGCGCAAGAATATCGACGCCACCCTCCTGATACATCAGCGTTGCCGCCGTATGGCGGAGCTTGTGCGTAGAAAAATGCTTATATTCCAAGCCTGCCTGCTCCAGATATTTGTAGACCATCCATTGTACCGTTTTGTGGCTGATTCTCCTGCCCAAGCGAGAAAGGAAAAGCGCGTTCGGCTCCTTGACGTCCGTCAGATTCTGCGCGCGGCATTCCAGATAGCTCCGGATCGCATCGCGGCACGCGTCGTTGAGATAGACGATACGCTCCTTATTACCTTTACCGACGACGCGGAGCGAACGCAGATCTCTGTCCATATCTGACAGATTGATCCCCACAAGCTCGGAAAGTCGCATTCCGCAATTCAAAAACAGCGTCAGAATGCAAAAATCCCGCTCCTTGTATTTCGCTTCCTTGTCGTCCAGAACGCTCGTCAGAAGCGAGATGCTTTCCTCCTCGCTCAAATGCTTCGGCAAAGCGTTTTTTCGTTTCGGCGTTTCAATATCCGCCGCCGGATTTTTTTCCAGAACACGCTCCGTAGTGACCATATATTTAAAGAAGGTTTTAATTGCCGATAATTTTCTTGCGCGGGATGCCGTGGAATTTCCGCGCTCGTTTGCCATATAGACCAAAAATTCCAGAATATCCAGAGTCGTGATTTCCTGTAGGAATCGGTGATTCACACAGTCAATGGTAATATTTTTGAATTCCTCCGATTTGGGAGAAATCCCCTTTTGCAGAGCGACCTGATAGACAAAAAACGTATGTAAATCCAGGCGGTATTCCTCCACCGTCTTGGGCGAACGGCCCTGAATAACGAGTTTATAACGAAGAAATCTCTCCACCACGGGAGAAGTATCTTCCCTGATTCTTTTTTTCATTTCCGACATTTCCGAGGCGTCTCCTTTCCGCTCATCGTAAATTTATTTCTATTATACCGCAAAAAACGAAAATCGACCATATTTTTTGAAAAAAAGATGATGAATTTGTTAATTTTTTTCATATTTCCGATATTTTTTGAAAAATCGCTTGAACAAATGAAATAAAAAAGCTATAATAACCCTTGTAAATTATTTTTATGAAAGGAACCCTTTTTATTATGAACTTCAAAGAATTCTGGCGAAGATACAAGGGTGAGATCGTCAAGCTCCTCGTGACCCACGCCGCGCTTGCCGTTTTCAGCATCATGTGTACATCGCCGCTTCTCGTGCTGGATACGTCGGGAAACGAATCCTCCGTCAATACCATCATCCTGATCGTCACCGCGCTCGTTTTCATCTTTTATTATTATCTGATCCGTTCTCAGCTATGGACGCTCGGAGCCAAAAACAAGATCTCCGCGGACGGCGGCAGAATGGTCCTGAATCCTCTCGCCGGATTGTATATGGGACTCATGGCATCCATCCCCAGCTTCCTGCTGAACATCGTCAATATTTTCGCTTATTTCTATAAGGATTACGCGTTCTTCCGCAAAATTTACGGCGTCAGCAATCTGCTCGAGGTTCTCTGGGACGCGCCCGCGCTCGGATTGATCATCGTGACGGGATCGCCCTTTTCCTATATCACGGTATCCGTTCTTCCCGCTCTTTTCGCAGGTATCGCTTATTACTGCGGCGCAAAAAATATCAGCGTTTTCGGCGTACCGAAAAACAGATAAGTCTCCGCCGCTCTTCAATTCCTGATCAGACGAACGGAGAGATTCGTTTTGAGCAATTTCTCATAGCATAAAAACACTGCCGTTTTCATATATTTTCAAAAATGATGAAAACGGCGGTGATTTATTTTGTATTCCAAAAATTTGTTTCAAAGCTCCGTATCTTTCTTTGTGAAATTCTGTATATCCGCGCTTCTACTGCTGTCAGCCGCGCTCGGCTTCGGCAATCTCTTATTTCGTTCAAACGTCCAATCTCCCGCCAATACGGCTTCGGCGGATGAAAAAATAACCGTCGTTATCGACCCCGGACACGGAGGACGGGACGGCGGCGCGCTCGGCGAGGACGGTACACGTGAAAAGGACCTCAATCTCGCCGTCGCGCTGAAGCTGAAAGCCATTCTGGAAAGCGCAGACCTCCGCGTCGTCATGACGAGGGAAACGGATATCGAGCTCGCCTCGCCTGATTCCCCTCATAAAAAGGCTGACGATCTGAAAGCGCGCCTGCAATTGGCGCAAAATCAAAAAAACGCCATCTTCGTCAGCATACACATGAATCAGTTTCCGATCGAAAAATACCGCGGACTCCAGGTCTATTATTCCGAAAATCACAAGGAGAGTCTGACCCTTGCGCAAACCGTTCAAAACAAAGCGAGCGAGGTCTTACGGAATACGGAGGATCGGAAAATCAAGCCCGCGGGAGATTCCATCTACCTCATGTCACATCTGCAAATTCCCGCCGTTCTCGTCGAGTGCGGTTTTCTCTCCAACCGTGAAGAGCGGGAGCTGCTGAAAAACGAAGCCTATCAAAAAAAGCTCGCGCTGTCTCTCTCTGCGGCGATACTCGAATATATCGCCTCCCAAGACGCATCGAGCTGATATTCCATCAAAAAAAGGATGTTTTCAATGAAAAAAATAGTCATCACTCTGTTTTTATCCGTCTTGCTGCTCTGCATGGTATCATGTAAAAAGCCGAACGTCTACACCCCGAATTTCACACTTGCCGAGGGCTACGTTCTGGACGGAGACCGCATTTCCGCTACGGTCATCGGCGAAGAGCCGTTGCGCGTGCGTGATTTTCTGCTTTCTTCCGACGCCATTACCATCTTCAAGGGAACTTCTGTCGAGGAATACGTACAGGGACTCGATGCCGTCATCCCCCTGTCGCTCGGAAAAAACCGCATGGTGATCCGTTTTTCCAACGGCACGCAGGAAAAGGAATATGATTTCGAAATCAACTGCGTCTCCATCCAATCCTTTACCGTGACGGTCAATAATCCCGAAAAAACGTATCACATCGGAGAAAAATTCGACAAAAGCACGATCACCGTTCTTGCCATTGCGGAGGACGGCACGGAATTTGAGGTACGGCAATATAAGCCCGAATATGAATTTTCCGTTCTGGGAGAAAATACGGTCGGCATCGAGCTGGACGGTTGCTATGAAAGCTTCTCCGTCATGGTCACCGAGGAATACCGTCCGACGTTGGACGCAAGCCATACTGCGGACGGCGTTTTCTATCACGTTTCGGACAGCCGTGCGATTCTGATGAACGCGCAGAGCAAGGAAGGCTTCTTTGCCGTTCCCGCCTCCGTCATCGCCGACGGCAGAGAACTTCCCGTGACCGAAATCGCAAGCAACGCCTTTTCGTCCTCATGGATCACGGGCGTTCTGATCCCCGAATCCGTCAAGGTCATCGGAAACGAAGCGTTTTCCGACTGCGCCGCTTTGGAATGGGTCGAAATGCCGACCCGCATGGATGCCATCGGAAGCCGCGCCTTTTACAACTGTGAATCTCTGTATGCCATCGAAATCCCGGAAGGCATCACCGCGCTTGCGTCGGCAACCTTCCGCAACTGCAAATCACTGAAATTCGTGACGCTTCCTTCCTCTCTGCAAACGATTTCCGACCGCGTATTCAAGGAATGCGGCGCGCTCTCGGAAATTCACCTCCCCAAAAATCTGCAAGTGATCGCCGACGAAGCTTTTCATTCCTGCAAAAATCTTTCCACAGCCGTTGTGGAAAACCTCGTTGAATTGGGTGATGCCGCCTTCGCGCGCTGCGAAGCGTTGCAATACTTCTGCATCGGCAAGACGGAAACACTTGGCAACGGTATTTTTGAGGGTTCCGAAAAGGTAACCGTATACGCGCCGCAATCCGATGCCATTCTGCAAAAAGCGATTTCCGAGGGAAAGAAAGCCGTCGCCGTCAAGGAAAACGAATACGCCGTCGTCGCGCTCCCCATCGAATTTGCCATCGAGCAGGATTACCCTTATCACGAAACGATCGTTTTGCACCTCTCTCAAGGAAAAATGACCGCGATCAGCGATTATACCGTCACGTATCCCAAGGATGCCTGCGGTTATCTGGAAGCCACGATCACGAAGGACGGCTTTTCGCACACCTTTACCGTTTTCATCGCTTATACGGAGGAAATCGCTCTGGATACGGATTCCCGCGGCGTCCTGTACGCGCTGGATTCCATCACGGGAAAAGCAACGCTCGTGGAAGCGCCCGAATGGGTCATGCCGAGCGACGTTTACAATCCCGAAGAGAAAGGGCTTTTCATCGTTCCCACCACGCTCTGGCGAGAGGGGAAAATGTACGTGGTCGTTTTCGTTGAAGAAAACGCTTTTGACCAATGCCAAAACGTGGAAAAGGTGTTTATTCCCGTTCTGGAACAGGAATCCTGAGGCTATTTTCAGATTTCTCTTGACATTCTTTTGTGAAAAGTCTATAATAAAATCATTGACGTACCAAGCCAATATATCCGTTTTCAACGGATATTAACAATAAAATCGACGATGTTCATCAGACAGGAGTTTTTTATGCAATCCATCGAAATTATCAAAACAGCGGCACCGAAGCAAAAGCCCGATGATTCGAAACTCGGTTTCGGCAAATATTTTACGGATCATATGTTTGTCATGGAATATTCCCCCGAGCTCGGCTGGCACGATGCCAAAATCATTCCCTTCGGCAATCTGACTCTCCACCCCGCCGCTACCGTTTTGCATTACGGTGCGGAGATTTTTGAGGGGCTGAAGGCTTACAGAACGCCCACGGGAGACGTTCAGCTTTTCCGTCCTACCGAAAATATTGAAAGACTCAACAATTCCGCGGACAGAATCTGTCTGCCCAAGGTTGATCCCGACTTCATTCTGGAGGCGCTCAAAAAATTTGTGGAAACCGAAAAAGATTGGGTTCCCCACGCAGAGGGCACCTCGCTCTACCTGCGCCCCTTCCTTTTCGGCAACGATGAAACGCTCGGCGTGCACACCATCTGCAACGCGAAATATATAGTGATCGCCTCCCCCGTCGGAAGCTATTATCCCGAGGGCATCAATCCCGTCAAGATCATGATCGAAACCATGGACGTCCGCGCGGTCCGCGGTGGCACGGGCTATACCAAATGCGGCGGCAACTACGCGGCGAGCAACCGCGCAGGCGAGGTCGCGGAAAAGAAGGGCTTCTCCCAGGTTCTCTGGCTGGACGGCGTAGAACGTAAATACATTGAAGAGGTCGGCGCAATGAACGTCATGTTCAAGATCGACGGAACCGTCGTCACCCCCAAGCTGACAGGCTCCATCCTCCCCGGCGTTACCCGCAAATCCTGCATCCAGCTTCTGAAGGATAAAGGCATCCCCGTTGAAGAACGCTTGCTCTCCGTCGATGAACTGATCGAAGCATTGGAAAGCGGCAAGCTGGAAGAAGCATGGGGCTGCGGCACCGCCGCCGTCGTTTCTCCGATCGGTCAGCTTTCCTACGGCGACAAGGATTATATCGTCAACAATTTCGAGATCGGCGAAACCACGCAGTATCTCTACGATACGCTCACGAGCATTCAGTGGGGCAAAGCCGAGGATCCCTACGGTTGGACCGTTAAAATTTAAGTTTTTTGATCCAACATATGTCATATAGGAGCAAGGAGCCATTCTCTTTGCTCCTTTTTCCGTACGGATCGAATTCCCAAGTAATAAAAACCGGGCAACGCCGCAGGAAACCGAACTGCACGGCATTTCGGTGTGCTTAGCCTATCCACGCTTTGTTTGCATTATAAAAATGCAAAACGGCAAGGTCGATTTTGCGCAAATTCCTATGAAATCAATAAGCAAGACTTTTCGGTCCTGCCTTTCATACAACGAGATTTCCCGAAATATTTTCGTGTTTGTTTTTAGGAGATTCAAAATGGGATATGAATATATAGTAGTCGCAATTGCCTCTGCCCTCGCAGGAATAGGCACAGGTCTTGTAGGGCTGAGCGCGGCGACCGCAATGGTGCCGCTGATGATCGTTTTGTGCCCCACGTTTGGCGGAGAGCATGGCGCATATATGGCAACGGCGATTGCGCTCGCCAGCGATATTCTCGGCTCGGCGGTCACAACAGGCGTGTATGCCAAAAATAAAAAAATTGACCTTCGCCACGGTTGGCTGATGGCGGCTTGCATCATCGGTATGTGCACCATTGGCTCGATTGCCGCTTACTTTACGCATCAAAACGTGCTCGGCGGATTTTCACTCCTTCTTTGCGTGGCGATCGGCATCCGCTTCCTGGTCAGCCCCGATTCCAAGGAGCGTCCCGAAAAGGATGGCAAGGTAAAGCTTACGGCAAAGGAGATCGCGGTGTCTTTGTTCTTTGGGCTTACCATCGGCTTTGGCACGGGCTTCTTTGGTACGGGTGGCGGTATGATGATGCTGATCGTATTTACTGCCATGCTCGGCTACGACCGAAAGACCGCCGTTGGAACGTCCACCTTTATTATGACGTTCACGGCTCTGATCGCTTCGGTCAGTCACATACTCATTGAACCGACCATCATTTTTGAATGTTGGGATTTCTTGCTGATCGCCATCGTGATCGCCACCTTCTTTTCGCTCGTCAGCGCAAGGTTTGCGAATCGAGTCAAGGGCAAGATCGTTGGCTACGTAACGGGCGCGATCTTGCTCGTGCTCGGTCTTGCCATGATTGTAATCAATAATCTTGATAAGATTGATACCGTTCTATTGCTTGAATATCTGAAGGTTCTCGGCATTTACGTAGGCTATATCGCGGCGCTTGCCGCCGTACTGATCGCGGTTCGCTTTACCACCAAGATACCCGACTACATTTTCAGAAAGCTCCTTCATTTCGTAGCGTTCACATCCATCCTTCCGCTCGTGCTTTCTACGGATATTTGGTGGATAGCCGTTGCGGTTGAGGTGCTCTTTCTTCTCCTTGTTATCGTGGCGTTGCAGTTTTTCGAGCATTTCTCATTTTATGGAAAGCTGTTTGTGGAAAAGGGTAAACACGAGGTAATATTCAGCTTTGTCGGGCTCTTCGGACTGATGACGGCGTTGATCACGATCTTCTGGGGCGGCTTCGGCGCAGAACGTCTCTACATCGCGGTCGGCGCGATTATGGCTTGGGGTCCGGGAGATGCAGTTGCCGCCATCGTCGGAAAGCAAAGGGGCAAGCATAAGCTTCAAGGCAAGCATATCGAAGGAATAAAGTCTGTCGAGGGCAGTATAGGTATGGCAATTGCGTCATTCGTTTGCCTGTTGCCCGTGCTTCTGTTTATGTCCGCGCTTCCTTGGTACGTATCGGTGATTTTTGCTTTGATCGTTGCACCCGTCGCGTCTCTCACCGAGCTGTTCACCAAGGGCGGATGGGACACCGTTACGGTTCCTGCGGCGACAGCGATGATTCTCTGTCTGTCTATGTTATGGGGGTAAAAATATATGGCTAAATATCAAATCAAAAGAGAATTCTTTCCGTTTTCACATTTCACGCCGCCCATCAGCGAGAAATTTCTTGCTATGGCTGTACCGCATATGAAAACGCCGAAATCCATATGGAGGGATAAAGAGGTTGACGTGAGCCGCCACGAGATCGAAAGCTACGACGGTGAGAAGATCGAGTGCTTTCTGATGTCGCCCAAGTTATTGGGAGATAACGCCCCGTGTCTCATCTACCTTCACGGCGGCGGATTCGTGCTGGCGGCGGCAGGCTATCACTACAAGAACGCCATGCGTTATGCCAAAGAGGTGGGCTGCAAGGTCGTATTTGTGAATTACCGACTCGCTCCGCAAAACCCTCATCCCGTATTCTTTGAGGATTGCTACGCCGCGATGTGCCGGGTATACGACAACGCAGAAGCCCTCGGCATCGACAGATCCCGCATCGGTATCGGCGGTGACAGCGCAGGCTCAACGCTCGCGGTCGGCGTTTGCATGATGGCAAGGGACAGAAAGCATCCCGTAAAAATTGACTTTCAAATGCTTCCGTACCCCTATCTCGACGCGCGGAACAACAGCGAGTCCTGTAAGAGATTCACCGATACACCCATGTGGAACTCTACACTGTCAAGCCGTATTGCGCCCATGACGAAGGCTGACAGAAGCCGCTCCGATTACGTTTACTATTCGCCCGTAGAAGCCGAGAGCTTTGAAGGGTTGCCCCCCGCTTATATTGAAACGGCTGAGTTCGATTGTCTCCACGATGATGGCATCCTGTACGCCGAAAAGCTTCGGGAGGCGGGCATCGCGGTTGCGCTCAACGAGACCAAAGGCACGATGCACGGCTTTGACATTATGCAAAAAGCACAGACCACAAAAGCGGCGCTTGCGGCGAGAATTGAATTTATGAAAAAGGTTTTTGAGAACAAAAAATAAGAATTACGGAGGTATTTTTATGGATGATCGCATAGAGAAACAGTTGGCGTTTTCCTTGGAAATCGACAAAGTAAAAAACATATTCCGGCAAACGCATTTATCGGCTCACGGCAGAAACGAAAACGATGCCGAGCATTCTTGGCATATGGCAGTTATGGCATATCTTTTAAAAGAGTATGCAAATGAGGAGATCGATATCGCTAAGGTAATGCTTATGTGCTTAATTCACGACATCGTAGAGATTGATGCCGGAGATACCTATGCGTATGATGCGGAAAGCCTGAAAACGCAAAAGGCGCGCGAGGATGTAGCGAAAGAAAGAATTTTTTCCATATTGCCCGAAGAACAGGCACGAGAGTTTATTGAAATATTTGATGAATTTGAGGCATACGAAACGCCCGAATCAAAATTTGCTCACGTAATGGATAACATCCAACCGCTCATTTTGAATGACAGCAACAACGGCGGCGATTGGCGAGAGCATAATGTTACGGTGGAGCAGATCTATGGAAGGCAAAGTAAAACGAAATTGGGTTCGGATCGCTTGTTCGAGATAACCGACGAAATTATCAAAAAGAATATCAAGAAAGGCAACTTGAAGGAATCATAAATTCCGATTTGTCTTAATCCAAGGCTGACGATTCGTTTTTTGACAGAAAGCATCGAAATACAAGCTGAAAAGATAACTTTTACCAAACTGAAAGGAGCGCTTTGACGTCTGTTACTAAGGGGGCGAAAGAGTCCGCAAGGACTTCAGGTATAGTCGGCTGAACCGTTTATCCCGAATACGGAGCTTTTATCCCGATCTGTTGAAAACGCCGGATCGGGCTGATATAATAGACTTGTTCGATAACGGAAAAACAAAGATACAAGAGGTATAATCAATGAAAACTAAAATTTTTCTCATAGCCATTTTCTTGCTGGCAGCAATGTTGCTTGGTTCATGCACAAGCACTCCCGACCTGCCGCAAAATACAGAACCTCCAAATTCAGATAGCACAACCGAAATACCGCCCGAAAAGCCTGTCGATCCTTTTGAATCGCTTCGCGCAAGCAATGAAGAATGGATTTCCTACGGTCTTGCAGCATTTGAGAGCGGAAAACAAGTCGAAAATCTGAAAGAATTTTTCTCAGATCGTAACAATATGACCTATCTCACGTTGTATGATCACTTTTTTACATATGATAAGGAAAAATCCGTTCCCGTAGCGGAAGCCCTGTTTGCTTTTATCTACAACGAATACGGCGTTGAAGCGCTGTTGGATTTAGATAAGCGTTGCGAATACAAATCCGCGTATCTCAAATCTCTCGGATCGGAGATTGAATATATCAATGCGCCGGAAATAGAAGTATTCCTTGCTTCGATGGATTTTTCTTCTAACGCAACATATAAGTACATCATATCCTTCGGAAATATAACCTACTATTTTAAAGATTTCAGTGCCGGCAGTCCCTCGCAATATCATAGTTTACTTTATTACAGCACAACAGGATTGTTGGAAATGATCGAGTATTTGAAATCCAACAATCTGAATGAAGGACTTGATACCGAAAGAAAGTTTAATTACTATATGACCTTTGACGGAAGCGGGTACAGTAAAACTCTTTCTTCCAATGGGAATATGTATATAAACGATTCGTCTTCAACGCTGCACGAAGCCGTCCACGCAATGGGTATCACCAAGAACAATAACATTTGGCTAAGCGAGGGGATTTGTAATTATTTTGGTACATCACTCGGATTCAACGATCAGATTGCCGCATCCTGTATACAGATCTTCACAATGGCAAAACAAGGATATTTTGATGGAAATGAACAGTACGTTCTTTATAAAAAGGTATATGAGGATTACATCGCTCGTGGCGGAAAAATAGATTCTGTGGATACCTTTGATTTCCGTTTATATAGCGATGTACAAGCAAGAGCGGAATTGGACGCAAACACATATAAAACCCTGGGAGATGCCTATAAGATTGTTGAACAAACCGATTGCAACGCTGTTGGAAATGAGCTTTCCTACGAGCAAGCAACATCCCTTGTCCTCTATCTTGCAGATACATACGGTATCGAAAAAGTGCTTGAAGCTTATCGCTCTCAAGACATTGAAGCCGCTTTTGGCAAAGGTTATGATGATTTAAAGACAGACTGGTTAACATACTTGTATAAGTAAAATTTTTATCGTATTATAACACCGCCGAGAGTAATCGACCGTTACGGTCGAACGCTCTCGGCGGTGCATTAAGTATTAATTTGAATAATTGTAGTAAAAAACAAATCCGAACCAATGTCGATCGACGAAATAGTTCGGATTTGTTACGTTTGGTGACCCGGACGGGAATCGAACCCGTGTTACCGCCGTGAAAGGGCGGTGTCTTAGCCGCTTGACCACCGGGCCATTTAACTTACTTTCCAAGCATATCACAAAAAAATCGTTTTGTCAATACAAAAATCAAAAAAACTTCGAAACAATCAAAAATATTTTTGTTTCACCGCAGAAAATTTTAAAAATATATTGACAAATCCGCTTTTTCATGCTATACTCTGTAAAGCTGTGAACTTTACAGATGAATAACCGGAGGCAAAAGAAATGTTCGTGAAAGACCTTCGACTGATCATGCTTTTCGATTTTTACGGCGAGCTTCTCACCGCAACACAGAAAACCATGTTCGATTATTATTATAACGATGACCTTTCTCTTTCCGAGATCGCAGAAAATACGGGAATCACCAGGCAGGGCGTCCGCGACAGCATCAAGCGCGCCGAAGAGACCCTGCAAACGTATGAGGAAAAGCTCGGTCTTGCGGATAAATTTCATCGGATCGGACAAAAATCCGCGGAAGCGGAATCGCTTCTGCACGCACTCAAAGCCAAGTACCCCGAAGCGGCAACGGACCTCGATCACGTTGCGGAGCTTTTCGGAGCCATCTCCCTATAAACCTCACCAAAGCGGAATCCCCGCAGAAAAGGAGGCACTCATGTTTGAAAATTTACAGGAAAAACTCGCCAGCGCCTTTAAAAAATTCAAAAACAAAGGCTCGCTGACCGAAAAAGACGTAAAAGAAGGTATGCGCGCAGTCAAGCTCGCGCTTCTGGAAGCGGACGTTAATTTCAAGGTCGTTCGTGAATTCGTCAGTAAGGTAACCGAAAGAGCCGTCGGCTCTGAGGTGCTGGAAAGCCTCATGCCCGCGCAGCAGGTCGTCAAAATCGTCAACGAGGAACTGACGGCGCTGATGGGCGGCACACAGGCCAAATTACAAATCGATCCCAAACCGCCTACCGTCATCATGATGGTCGGCTTGCAGGGCGCAGGTAAAACCACCCATACGGGTAAGCTTGCAGCCATGATGAAAAAGCAGGGCAAAAATCCCATGCTGGTTGCCTGTGACGTATACCGTCCCGCCGCAATCAAGCAGCTCCAGATCGTCGGCGAAAAGGTCGGCGTTCCCGTCTATGCGGAAAGCGACAAGCACAGTCCCGTCAAGATCGCGAAAAACGGTCTTGCTTACGCGATCAAGAACGGTCACGATATGGTATTTATTGATACCGCAGGCCGTTTGCAGATCGACGAAGCCATGATGGAAGAGCTCGTCGAAATCAAGGCCGAGGTCAAGCCGATCGAAATTCTTCTTACCATCGACGCGATGGCAGGTCAGGATGCCGTAAACGTCGCTACGACCTTCAATGAAAAATTGGATATTACCGGCGTCATCGTCACCAAGCTGGACGGCGATACCCGAGGCGGCGCGGCGCTCTCCGTGAAATACGTAACGGGTAAGCCCATCAAGTTTATCGGTACGGGCGAAAAAATGGATGCCATCGAGCCCTTCTACCCCGACCGTATGGCTTCCAGAATTCTCGGCATGGGCGATATCCTTTCCCTGATCGAGAAAGCAGAGCAGAATTTCGACATGAAGAAAGCGGCAGAGCTGGAAGAAAAGCTCCGCAAATCCCGCTTCACCCTGACAGACTACCTGGACCAGATGTCCCAGCTCAAAAATATGGGCTCTCTGGAATCCCTGCTCGGCATGATGCCCGGCGTTTCCCCCTCCGCGCTCAAGGATGCCAATTTTGATGAAAATATCATCAAGAAAACGGAAGCGATCATTCTCTCCATGACACCCGCGGAACGCGAAAAACCGGATATCATCAACTATTCCCGCAAAATGCGAATCGCCAAGGGCTCCGGCTCCACCATCGAGGAAGTCAACCGCTTGCTCAAGCAGTTTGAACAGACGAACAAAATGATGAAGCAATTCACAGGTCCCAAAGGCGCAAAGAAGCTTGCCAAATTCGGCAACGGCAAAATGCCCTTTTAAAACAGTTAATCATTCAGCGGCTTCGTCCGTCTGAACAATTATATCAAATTTTTAATTATTTATTTTATTTCGGAGGATACTCAAAATGGCAGTTAAAATCAGACTCAAAAGAATCGGCGCTAAGAAAGCTCCCTTTTACCGCGTAGTTGTTGCAGATTCCCGTTACCCCCGTGACGGTCGTTTCATCGAAGAAATCGGTTACTACAACCCCCTTACCAACCCCGTTGAAATCAAGATCGACTCTGAAAAGGCAACCAAGTGGATCTCCACCGGCGCTCAGCCCACGGAAACCGTTAAGAGCTTGCTCAAAAAAGCCGGTATCACAGAATAATTCGGTGAGAGAAGCATATGACCGATCTCAAGGGTACTCTCGCCAACATTGCGAGAGCGATTGTTGACAGTCCCGAGGACGTTGTTGTCACCGTTACGGAAGAAAGTGAAAGCACCATCAGCCTCAAGCTTTCCGTTGCTCCCGGCGATATGGGTAAAGTCATCGGCAAGCACGGCAAGATTGCAAAAGCAATCCGTCAGTTGATGAAGGCCGCCGCAAACGGCACTGGCAAAAAAGTTACAATCGATATTGAATAATGAAAAATCCCGGAAGTTTTCTGATATACTTCCGGGATCTTTTCGTATTGGGGTAAAAAATATTCGGCTCGGGACGAACCGTTACGGGAGGTACGAACGCGCTTGAGGATCCAGAATATTGACGTATTTGTCACCTGCGACAAGAATATGCGCAAGCATTTGAACCTCAATCACTTGAAATGTTCTGAAAATTTCATACGTTGTCGCCAGATCATCGGGTGAGGGGATCGCCAGACCGGACGGATGGTTATGAGCGATAACCGCCATGGAAGCATTTTTCAGACAGGAGGTCATCACCAGCTTTCGGATGCTGACAGCGGACGAATTGACAGATCCTTCATGAATTTTTACACATTCGATGATATTGAATTTATTGTCCAGCAAAAGAAGAAACACCGTTTCCACTTCGATTCCGATATAACGGTTGACAAAATAGTTGCCCCACGCCTCTACGTTGGTAAGCGCTTCGCCCGTTTGATTTTTCTCGATATAATACATTCTTGCAAGCGCGGGAATCATTTTAATCAGGGTAGCGGCATGCTCCTTGATTCCCGGGACGGTCACAAGCTCCTCATACGAGGCATCAAAAACCTTCGTCAACGATCCGAAACGATTGATCAAAAGGTGCGCCAGATCATTGGTATCCTTTTGAGGAATCGCATAAAAAAGAAGCATTTCCAAAACATTATGCGGCTCGAAGCTATCCAACCCTTCGGAAAGGAACCTGTTTTTTACCCGCATTCTATGATCTTTATGCATAAAAATCTCCTTGTTATATCATAATGCTGATATAGTATAACATATACCCCGCCAATTTACAAGTCCTATATGAAATTACTCAAAATAAAAACTTGAAATCTGTGATGCTTCATGTTATAATGGATCATAATACTTAAAAACGGAGATTTGAATCATGAAAAAATTTTTCAAAAAATCAACCGCCTTCGTGCCGGTCTGGTCAGCCGTTCTCTTCGCGCTCTTCTTCTGTTCGCTGATCGTAAACGGCATGATAAAAAACCATCCCGCCTTCGCGCAAACCATCCATCGGACGGTCGGTGCCGCTATGCGCGCCGTCATGTCCACGCTCACCTCCTGGATCCCCTTTTCTCTTGCGGAAATATTGCTGATCCTGTCGCCCGTTCTCTTGTTCCTGGTCTGCTTTTTCATGACGCGGCGGCTACGCCGTTCCCTGACCGCGGGGATCCGTTATTTCGTCGGCTTTCTTTCCGTCACGTCTCTCGTGTTTACGATTCTCGTATTCGGCTATAACGCCAGCTTTTACGGAGAAAAGATTGAAACCACGATCGGCCTCGAAAGAAACGATCTCGCCCCCGAACAGCTGTATGATACGGCGATCCTTCTGATCGACGCCATCCGTGAGGATATTCCCGACGTTTATTATCCCGAAGGCTCATATTCGGAAATGCGCTTTTCTTATTCCGAGATGAATCGAAAGCTGAACGAAGCATATCAAGCATTTTGCGAACGCTACCCTTCGTTCCAGCATCTCTATACCAACACGAAGCCCGTCATGCTCAGCGAGCCCTGGACGTATACGCACATTTCCGGAATGTACACCTTTTTCACGGGAGAAGCCAACGTCAACACCAATTATCCCGATTTCATCATGATCAGCTCCGCGGCGCATGAAATGGCGCATCAAAGGGGCATCGGAAAAGAGGATGAAGCCAATTTCGTCGCATTTCTCGTTTGCTCCCTCAGCGATGATCCCTATATCCGTTACAGCGGATATGCGGACGTGCTGAACGAATTGATGGGCAAGCTCTCCTCGGCAGATGCGGAGCTCCACAGAAAAGCGTACGAATATATGCCGCAGGAATTGCGGAATGAATATACCGCGTATTCCGTTTTCTTCGATAAGTATCGGGAAAACGTGGCGGCAACCGTATCAACGACCGTCAATAACGCCTATATCACCTCGCACAATCAGCCGCAGGGCGTCAAGAGCTACGGCTTGGTCGTAGATCTCGTTGCGGCATATATGCTGAACGAAAAATAAATTTCCGCGCAAAATCTCCCATTTTTTGCCACCGTATTTCACATCAAGCGTATTTTTGCATACACTAAAGCAGAGAATATTTCATCCGCGGTCCACAGGACAAACCGAGCCTACAGCTCCATTCGCAGCCTATCGCCGCAGATCAAAAAAATTCCGAAAAATTTCATAAAATTATTGGATTTTTCACAAGAATATGCTATACTTTAGTTATCGCAATCAGAAAATTTGTCATGACATCATCCGTGTCATGCTTTGATACACTTTTTCGAGGAAACCTCCTCCGCTTTTTGAAAAATACGCCTCATCGGCAAGAATGGGAGTTTATTTATGGAAAAAATTATTGTGGACGGCGGAAAACCGCTGTTCGGAACCATTGAGGTCAGCGGCATGAAAAACGCCGCCGTCGCCGTTATATTTGCAACCGTACTTTCAAACGATATATGCGTACTCGATAATTTGCCCGAAATCAGCGACGTTGCAGACTGTTTCGCCATTTTGGAAAGCATTGGCGCGCGGATCACGCACGTATCCGCTGATACCGTAGAAATTGACACGCGTTCCATTCGGGACGCAGAAGCGCCCGTGAAGCTGGTTCAGAAAATGAGAGCCTCCTATTATCTTGCGGGAGCCATGCTCGGCCGATTCGGAAAAGCCAAGGTCGGTCTCCCCGGAGGCTGCAATCTCGGCGAGCGTCCCGTTGACCTCCACGTCAAAGCTTTTGAAACGCTGGGCGCGTCGGTAACCTTATCCGACGAATATATCGAAGCAACCGTAAACCCCGAGCGCGGACTTTGCGGAAAAAATATCTACTTCGACTGTTGCTCCGTTGGCGCAACCATCAACGCCATTCTTGCGGCGGTTCTGGCAAAAGGCTCCACCATCCTGGAGAATCCGGCAAGAGAGCCTCACGTGGTCGACGTCGCCAACTTTTTGAACGCTTGCGGCGCGGACGTTCGCGGAGCGGGTACCAGCATCATCAAGATCAACGGTGTGGAACGGCTTCACGGCTGTGAATATTCCATCATTCCCGATATGATCGAAGCGGGAACCTTCATGGTCGCGGCAGCGGCAACCAAGGGAAAGCTTTACATAGACAACGTGATCCCCAAGCACTTGGAGACCATCACCGCCAAGCTCATTGAAATGGGTGTCAGCGTCGAGGAATACGATGAAGCCGTCTGCGTGTCTTACGAAGGCGAAATGACACCGATCCACGTCAAAACGCTCCCGTATCCCGGATTCCCCACGGATATGCATCCCCAGATGTCCGTCCTGCTCTGTCTCGCAAACGGAGAAAGCGCCATGTCCGAGACGATCTGGAGCAACCGTTTCCGCTACGTTGACGAGCTCCGACGCATGGGAGCCAAAATCACGGTAGCAGATAAAACCGCCACCTTTGAGGGTAATACCGTATTCAAGCCCGCCGTAGTGAAATCCTGCGACCTTCGCGCAGGCGCCGCCATGGTCGTCGCGGCTCTCGCCACGAAAGGAATCACGACGATCGAGGATATCGCTTACATCGAACGCGGCTACGTCAATATCGTCGAAAAGATCCGCTCGGTCGGCGGCAATATCCAGAAAGTCAACTTCCCCGACGAAGCCTCCTGAACGCCTGACGGGAAAGGAGCTTGCACGTGAAAAACGAATATAAGATCACCAAACAGCTGGTCATGTCCTGGGCAAAGGAATATCATCTGCAAGGAAAAGCCATGATCGTATTATTTATTTTATATTGCCTTATCGGGCTTTGCGGCTTGCATCTATTGATCCTGCTGACCATATTCGGAGGGGATTGGCTGCAATGGTTTTTTGCGGTCTGGATCTCATTGCTATCCGTCTATAAGCTGTTTTTCTCGCGCTTCGTTTCCTGGCATTCCAGGTATCAAACGATGGCGAAAACTTACGGTGTGACGGAATGGATCCGAACGACGGAATTCACGGATGATGAAATCATCCTTACCGAGAATAACGCGTCTTTCCTCAAATTCAAATATGAAAACATCAAGCGTATCAAAGAAAAGGGCAACGTCGTTTTCATCTATCTAAACGACAATATGATGCTCCGTCTCTATAAAGACGCTTTTACGGAGGGCGATTGGGAAGCCTGCAAGCAAAAAATCACCTCCATGATGAAATAAACGAAAAACCGGCATCGAAGGGGATGTACTCTTAAGGACAGTTTTAGGCGTACATTACCTACCGATAGGAAAATAGAAACCGCAGATTGACTTTCTGCGGTTTTTGTGTTATAATAAAAACAAGGACTAAATTCGATTCATTGTTAAACAAAAGCAAAACTTTAATAAAGCAGATAGATAAACAAGAAATTGACAAACGGAGGGCTACTGATGAAAAAAATATTGACAATAGTCATTTTTATATTATTTTGCTTTTCACTTACTTCTTGTTCGGCTATTGAAGCTCTAAAATACTCTATATCGGGAAATATTATTGACCCTGCAGATGGTTTTTCTCGCGGCGAAGAAGAAGGCACACTCATATACCAAAACAATAAGTATATTTTGGTCCAAGAACTTAACGGAGATTGTGAAATCGACATAACAAAAGAAGACATTTTGCTTGGTCAAACCAGTAACTTTCCATTCTTTCCAAATAGCTATTATTATGTAAAAACGGATAAGAATCCAAGTTTTATAATGGGTGGTACCGCTTCCGCTATGCAAGGAGATTTTGTTTACTTAAGAGAAGATCTATACAGCGACACTATCGTTTGTGTATTAAATGGTGGTTCTTTCGAATTTGAATTCACATCAGCTTTTATTAAGACGGATAAGGCGGATTACGATCATCATATTGCACGCGAGAAATATACAAAATCCGCAATAGTTGATTTTTACGTGAAAGATATTCCAATTATAACCGCTCGCAAGAGAATTTATTTGATAGACAATGTGTGGTATTGTGTTGAAGTTGATGTAGCATATCAACTATCAGACGAATTCGTGTGTAAACTAACAGAAGCGGGGATAATCAATCAAGAATCTTGAGATATGTATTGGGTGGAAATACAATTTTACCATTAGCGATACTATCAAACAAATACCAGTTTATCGGAAAACATTAAAATGCCAATCGATAATAGCCTCCCTTGTGTAAAGGGAGATGGCACGCGTCAGCGTGACGGAGGGATTGTAAAGGTTAGATTTTCTATAAAACAATCCCTCAGCCGCCTTCGGCGTCAGCTCCCTTTGCACAAGGGAGCCTTTTCTTTTGATCATCTATAGCTTGTCAATTTTCTTGACAAGCACTGCATTTGTGACCACAAATGCAAAAAATACGGCATAACTCTTTCGAGATATGCCGTGTTTCTGAAAACTGTCCTTTAGAGCGATACTCTAACAATGCCGGTTTTATTTTTTTCAGATTTATCCGCCTATTTACTGACCGCAAGCTTTCTTACGAATTCGGAAATCTCGTTTCCGACAGCGGTGATCTCATCCTCAAATTCCTTGGGCGTTACGCGCAAGATGCCCGAAAGAACCGCGGAATTCTGCAAAAGGCGGTCTGCCGTCACCATACGGATCGAATAATCGGGCCCCATTTCCTTCATCATGATTTCGATATAGGTATCCGCGGTCTGATCCTGCTTGGTGAAAACGACGCGCAAGCCGTCCTTTTCATAATCGGAGCCCTTGCCTTCCTTCACCAGATAGGCGTCAAATACCAGAATCACCCTCGTTTTGGTATACGCGGTATAATTTTCGAGCAGGTCGATCAGGTTTTTCCGCGCCTCCTCCAGATTGACGTTTGCAATCCTTTTCAGACGCTCCCATGCGTAAATGACGTTATACCCGTCGACGATGACCAATTTTTTCTGCGGCTTGATTGCTTTTTTCTGATTCTTTTTTTCGTTTTTTCCCGCCACGATCACCTTCGGCTCAGTATAACGCTTCCGTCGGATCGGACCGAATTCGCGGAGCATGATCGCCTCCAGCTCTTCGTCGCTCAAGCGGTATTGATTGGCAAGCGTGGATACCTTCGGAATCATCGGCGCGGAATCTTCCGTCAGCTCCACGTCCAAATGCTTGTAGTCCTCCACCTCCTGCCATGGCACGACAAAGCCCGCCCCTTGCGCGCAAAAAACGGAATGCGGCGGATTTTCCGTATCCGCCTCGGGATCGTAGCCGATTTCACCCATGATCTCGTTGGGATTGTGACAAGGCTCATAGCCGTCAGCCGTGCAAAACAGTCTGCCCCTTCCCTTGGTAAAGGCAATCACCTCCCGCATATAGCCGTGAAGCTCCGAAACGGGCGCCCTTCCGCAAATACAGCTCAGAGCGCCGTCCGAGGATTCCATTTCAAATTCCGCCGATTTCGTTTGCAGATCCGCCATCGCCCGTCCGACGGCTTCGCTCGGAACCTCCAGACGGAATTTATAATAGGGCTCCAGCAAAACGCAACCCGCGCGCATAAGACCGTGTCGGACCGCGCGCCACGTCGCCTCGCGAAAATCGCCGCCCTCCGTGTGCTTCAAATGCGCTTTTCCCGCAATCAACGTAATTTTCGTATCGGTCAGAGAAGCACCGATGCAAATGCCCTTATGATCCTTTTCATATAAATGGGAAAGGATCAGCCTTTGCCAGTTCATATCCAGACTGTTTTCGGAAAGACGGGTATCAAAAATCAAGCCCGTTCCCTTCGGCTGCGGCTCCAGCAGCAGCTGTACCTCCGCGTAATGCCGAAGCGGCTCGAAATGCCCGATCCCGATCGCCTTTTCCGCCGCTTTCTCTTTATAGAGGATTTTTCCCGTATCCATCTCGCAATGAATCCCCAGACGTTCCCAAATCATTCGTTTGAGCAAATCAATCTGAATTTCGCCCATCAGTCCCGCTTCGATCTGACGAAGCGATTCGTTCCAGCGCAGATGCAGGGAGGGCTCTTCCTCCTCCAGCTCCTTCAGCTTCGGGAAATACAGATTCACATCGCACGCGGGAGGCAGATGAATACAGTAGGAAAGCGCAGGCTCCAGAACGGGCTTACAGCCGTCCCCCTCCGCGCCGAGTCCCTGCCCCACGTAGGTCGCAGAAAGACCGGGAACCGCGCAAATATCTCCGGCAGACACCGAATCCACCTGCTCAAATTTATCGCCCGAATACAGGCGGAGCTGACTGACCTTCTCCGTATATTTCTTGCCGTTGATACCGAGATACGAAATTTCATCGCGCACGGAGAGCTGACCGCCCGTAATCTTCATATACGTAAGACGGGAAGCATCCATTCTCGCAATCTTATATACCTTTGCCGCAAATTGCTTCTCCTCGTAAACGGGCGCAAGCGTATATTTTTCCAGGCAATCCAGCAAAAAATCGACGCCCGTCATCTTCAAAGCCGAGCCGAACACGCAGGGAAAAAGCTTTCTTTCGCTGATCAGGGAAGCGATCTCAGAATCCTCGATCGGGATTTCCGACAGAAAATTTTCCAGAAAAGCCTCGTGCACCAGCGCCAGCTTTTCATCCAGCTCGTTCTTCGTCTGATGATCCGCAAACGCCACGCAAAAGGGAGAGAGCGCTTTTGCGATCTGCGCTTCCGTTTCATCGCGCAAGCGAATGGCAATGTCCGTTTTATTGACGAAAATAAAGGTCGGCACACCGTAAAATTCCAGCAATTGCCAGAGCGTCCTCGTATGATTCTGCACGCCGTCCGTCGCGCTGATCACCAAAACGGCATAGTCCAGAAGCGCAAGCGTCCTTTCCGTTTCCGCAGAAAAATCGACGTGTCCCGGCGTGTCCAGCAAAATAAAGTCGCAGTCCTTGCCCGAAAAGCGAGCCTGCTTGGAAAAGATCGTAATACCTCTTTCCCGTTCTACGGCGTTGGTATCCAGATACGTATTTTTATGATCGACACGTCCCAGCTTACGAATCTTGCCGGAATGATAAAGCAACGCTTCCGAAAGCGTCGTCTTTCCCGCGTCAACGTGAGCCAGAATGCCGATGATCAGTTTCTTTTTCATACGGCATCTCCCGTCACAGATTGATTTTTCTGTCCTTGAAATAATATTCCCTGTCACGCTCGTTCACCTCGCGCAGGACTCTGCAAGGATTGCCGACAGCCACGACACCGCTCGGAATGTCCTTCGTCACCACGCTTCCCGCGCCGATGACGACGTTGTCACCGACCGTGATACCCGGAACAATGACCGCGCCTGCGCCGATCCAGCAATTTTTTCCGATTTTCACGGGCATATTGTATTGATAGCCCTGCTCGCGCAGCTCGGGCAAAATGGGATGTCCCGCCGTCGCGACCGTGACGTTCGGACCGAACATCGTATTATCGCCTACGTAAATATGCGTATCGTCCACCAGCGTCAGATTGAAATTGGCATAGACGTTTTTTCCGAAATGTACGTGTCTGCCGCCCCAATTGCTGTGGAAGGGAGGCTCTATATAACAGCCCTCGCCGATTTCCGCGAACATCTCCCGCAAAAGTCTTGTGCGTTCCGCGAGCGCCGAAGGCCGTGTCTGATTAAAATCGTATAATTTTTCAAGGCAAGCCATTTGCTCCGAAAGGATCTTCGGATCTCCCGGCAAATAGAGCTCGCCCGTATGCATTCTGCTTTTCATAAAATCAATACTCCTTTTCTTTTTCAGATCCATCGTATATATCATTATAAAAGAAAGAGCCCTGCTTTTTCAAGACAAAAATTGAAAATTTTTATACGAAACGCCGTTTCCATTGAAAAAACGGACGTTTCCGAATGGAAATGCCCGTTTTTTCTTTTGACGTCCGACGCGTCTCGCCGATTTTATGCGGTGGGAGAATATTTTTGCTTTGTCGCCGTGATCTGTTGCGTCGGCGCCTGCTCGGTGGGATACCAGCCCTTCGCGCTCATTTCGCTGTAAATGCGGTTTTGCATACACAGCATTTCATCCAACGCGTTTTTGAACGCTCCGTGTACGTTGGGGGTGGCGGACTCGATCGTACCGTGCATCATCAGATCGCACATACCCTTTACGTTGCCGAGCACCGTCGACATCATGATTTTATCATCCATCACTGCGCCCTCCTTATTCATTGAGCAAAGAATAAAATTTCGCATACAGACCGCTTTGCTTGGCAGATATATCCGAAAGCAAGCTTCGCAATGCGGGATCCTGCACCTGATTTGAAAAATCGGTACAGCATTTTTTGGCTTCCTCCGTGTGACCGAGCGCATCCTCAATATAAAGAAGTTCTTTGGGGGACATAACATCACCGTTCCTTTCCCATGATCGCTTTTGACGATCTGCAAGAGCCTTCAGGCTTTTTGAATTTTCCGAAAATCTTCTTTCAGAATACTTTTATTATGCCTTTTTCGGATGGTTTTTATACAACCGGCGGGCGTTGCACGCCGAAAAATTCTCGCCTATCCAAATTTTACGGGTCTTTCCATTATATCAAAAGAGAGATCCGCTTTGCGCAATTTCCCATAACGCAAAAAACCCGTACCGCAGTA
Organism: Clostridia bacterium; assembly: GCA_017412045.1. Taxonomy (GTDB): domain Bacteria; phylum Bacillota; class Clostridia; order Oscillospirales; family CAG-272; genus QALR01. Next base: position 20,555 of record JAFQOX010000128.1, on the reverse strand, counting down.
CAGGTTTCAGCTTCCATATTATCTGATATTATCTGAGCAGGACGAGCGCTTTCTGGTATTTCGCCACGCGCATGATGTCCCGGCTCTTCACTGCCGTGCCGTAGCGGGAGAGATCGCTGTTGTGCTCCAGATCCGCGATCTTCACGGCGCGCGCGATCGGATTTTTCTTCAGAGCTTCAATATATACCATATACGCTTCCTCCGTCAAATCCACGTCGGGATGTGTCAGAAGGCGGATCGCCTCAACGACCTCTGCGCTGAAGCCTTCTTCCCGTAAGCGTTCAAAGGTATAATCCGTATTTTTCACGATGTCGTGCAGGAGAGCCGCCACCGTGGTTGCCTCGTCCTTCATGCGGTCGGCAACGTAAAACGGATGAAATACGTACGGAGCGCCCGCCTTATCGGTCTGATCCTTGTGGGCACGGAAACAAATATCCATCGCTTTTCTGGTTTTTTCGGTATAGATCATAGCCAAGCCTCGCTTTTCTTTGAATTTTTCAGGAGAAGAACTGTTATATTCAGTTTATCACAAAACGCGTTCAAAGTCAAGCCAATGTCATTTGAAGAAAACAAAAAGACGGGATTGCTCCCATCTTTTTGTTTTCTTATTTCAAGATTTTACATTTCGTATTTCTCTCTTTAATATAGTTGAGAAGCTGTTTTGCGGAGACCTTGGCGCTTTCAACGTCAGAAGCTTCCACGTCAACGGAGAATTTCTCCATAGCGGCAAGAATCTTGTTTTCCACGCCGGCAAGCGCGCCGTTGGGATCAGAATAGGTGTCGCTCGCGCGTACCGCATTGCAAACCTCTTCGGTCAGCGCTTGGAGCTCGCCGTCGGAAGCCTTCTGTGCAAGCGCTTCCGCGCTCTTTTTCAGTTCGGCAACGAAGCCCGTTGCCGCGCCCGCGTTACCCGCGCCGACGGCAGAAACGATATTCGCACCGTACTGAGCGGCAACAATCAGATAGCATACGACGATCACGACGACCTGCGTCGTGATTGCCCATACGACACTGACCGTCAGGAGAGTCACCAATCCGAAAATACAGAAAACGGGAACCGGAATCTTTCCGATTCTCTTTTGCAAAAGATCCTTTCCGATAAACCAAGCGGTAGAGATCAGCTGCAAAACGAAAGCGCCGGAGATCGCGCCGTATCCGATCCAGAACGAGGACGAGCCCAAATCATTCGGGATCAAAAACGCCGCCGCGTTGAAAAGCCCCAAGGCAACGAGCCAAAGAAGCGAATATTTGATCAAACCCTTTTTCATAAAAACCCTTTCTCTTCCGAAATATTAATCCAGATTCAATTTTTTCTGCAAAATATACCGCATACCGATATAGACTGCCGCAATACCGACAGCCGTCAGCACGATGCTGAAGCCCAACGTCACCCAATAAGCCACCTGTGATACCAGACTGAAGGCCGTAAGCAGATACGAGCCCATCGTGGAAATGAAGGAATAGATCGAATTCACGCCGAAAATACCGACGATCGCACCAAGCAGACGGTGCTTTTTGAAAAGCATACATCCGAGACAAATCGAGAAATAGATCAGCAGGCTCTGGAAAACGGTCGTTACCAGAAGCGCCAGGACGCCGACCGCGATCTGCGCCACGATATGATCCGAGGTCTGGAGCAAGCCCGTCCACAGCAGTTCAAACACATACGGAAGCTCGGAAAGAATTTCCTTCGCTTCATCCGTATAACCGACGTACAGACCGCCGAAAATAATCAAGCCGCCGAGCACGGTGACAAGCACGGAAATGATATTCCAGAAAAACATGGAAACGATCTTGATCATCAGATGACAGTCGACCGTCAGGGGCAACGTAAAGGTCAGGTAGCCCTCATCCGTAAAGAACGATACGTAAAACCGATGAATGATCAGAACGTAAACGGCGATGTTGATCGCAGCCATCAGCAAAGCCAATCCTATGCCGACCAGAGCTTCCGCTAACGTAAAGAGCACCGCCCATACGGTTTCACTGTCCTCGGCAACGTCCGTAAAACCGAACACCCGTCCGTCCAGCATAAAGCCCAGACTCATAATCATGGATGCGCACAGAAAAATGATCAGCATGGGCAAAACAATGCGCGCAACGGAACGGATTTCATATTTCATTCCTTTTACAAACATCTGTACACCTCCCGGAAAAGCTCGTCTACCGTCTTTCCGCTTTCCCTTAACTTCTCCACGTCCTGCTTCATCAGAAGCTTACCGTCACGGATGAAAACAAAGCTGTCCAGAACCTTTTCCACGTCGGCAATCAAATGCGTGGAGATCAGGATCATGGAATCCGGCGTTCTGTTGGAAAGAATCGTTTCCAGAATGAATTCTCTGGCAACGGGATCCACGCCGGCGATCGGCTCGTCGAGCAAATAGATCTTTGCCCTTCGGGACATGACCAGCACGAGCTGCACTTTTTCGCGCGTGCCCTTTGACAGCGTTCTCAGCTTTGCGTTTTCGTTCACGCCGAGAGAAGCCAGCATACGCATAGCGTTGGCGCGATCAAAGTCCTCATAAAAATCTTCAAAATAGTCGATAATATCGCGGATACGCATCCACGAGTTCAGATACGTTCTTTCGGGCAGATAGGACACGATCTTTTTGGTTTCCGTGCCGACCGTCATTCCGTCTACCGTGATCGTTCCCGACGTCGGCTGCAAAATCCCCGCGATCATTTTGAGCAAAGTCGTTTTGCCGCTTCCGTTCGATCCGAGCAAGCCGATGATTTTGCCGCTCTCCAAAGCGAGCGTCACGTCGGAAAGTCCTCTGGCTCCGCCGTAATTTTTCGTCAGATTTCTGACCTGTAATATTTCTGACATCACAATCCTCCTTTAATATGAATTGATTTCTCTACGATTATGATAATATAAGTTACGCGGAAAGTCAAGAATTCTGCCCAAAAAATCATTTTTTTCAAAAAAATTAAAAAAATTCCTAAATATTTTAAAATAAAAATCAAAATTCCCTTGACATTTTCATGATTTTGTGGGATAATAGACTCTGTAATGTAGCAATTTGCGCAGATTTATATCTGCGATTGCAAGGAGGTGTAAAGAGAATGCTTACTTACCAGCCTAAAAAACGTCAGAGACAAAAAGAGCATGGTTTCAGAAAGAGAATGAAAACTGCAAACGGCCGCAAGGTTCTGAAGAGAAGACGCGCAAAATGCAGAGCAAGACTCTCTTATTAATTCATCTTAACGGATTGAAACTCATCGGATAAAGAAAGCCTGTGGCTTGGTCATAGGCTTTTCCTTTTTATTGTGCGGAAATCATTTCCGTTGCGCTGCCGCTCCTACTCGGGAAACGGCAACGCCGAAGGCGGGCATTGCCCGCTTTTTTTGGGGATCAGATCCGCACGGATCCGAAATTTTTTTGAAACCAAATTGGGGGAATCTGTGTGAAAAACATAGCTATTTCCGAAAACCACCTTTACAAAAAGGTGTACGCAAAGGGCTCGAAAGCCGTTTGCAAGCATATCGTGGTATATGTTCTGACCGATTACCACGCCTCCCGTTTACAACGGGAAAACCCGCTGAAAAAGAGGATCAACCGTGTGGGACTCACGGTGTCAACAAGACTCGGAAAAGCGGTCGTACGCTCCCGCGTCAGAAGAATTCTGCGCGCCGCGTATCAAAAATTAGAAAAGGAACGGAATATTAAAAAAGGAAAGCTCATCGTCATCACCGCGCGAGACGCGGCAGTAAGCGCAAAAAGCACGGACATTTATACGGATCTCCTCTTTGCCGCGAAAAAGCTCTCGCTGTTCGACGATACTCCTCACAAAAAAGCCTCCGAAACCGCACAGAGCAAGCATAACGAGCCGGCAAAGAAATGAAATACCTCTGTATTTACCTGATAAAATTTTATCAGAGATTTATTTCGCCGCTCAAGCCGCCCTGCTGCCGATTTCGTCCGACCTGTTCTTCCTACGCCATTGAAGCCTTTCGGGAGTGGGGCTTCATCATCGGCTTTGCTCTGACCGTCTGCGCATTTTGCGCTGTAATCCTTTTTCCAAGGGTGGCTACGACCCTGTACCGAAAAGGAAACGAAAGAGCAATTAACGTCCCAACAAGAAAAAAGGAGATAGTCCAAAACCATGCACGCAATTTATAATTTTTTCGGAAAATTACTCTCATTCTTCAATACCTTTACGGGAAGTTATCTTCTGGCACTTTTCATCTTCGCGCTTCTCGTTAAGATCATCCTGCTCCCCTTCGGCATCAAGCAGCAAAAGAATTCCATCAAGCAAGCCTTGGTAAGACCGAAGGAAATGGCGATCCGCAACAAGTACAAGGGCAGAAATGACCAGCGTACACAGCAGAAAATGCAGACTGAGGTCATGGAGCTTTATCAGCAGGAGGGCTATAACCCCGCTTCCGGCTGTCTGCCGCTCCTCATTCAGCTTCCGATCATTCTGCTTCTTTACACGGTCATTACGAACCCGCTCCAGTATATCTGCGGATATTCCGCCGACGTCGTCAACAAAATCGCATCCTATCTGACGGAAATCGGCGCCGGATCGTTCGTCAACAAGGCCGGCGCGCTCTCGGGATACGACATCAACCTGATTTCCCATATCGAAGCCAATCTTTCGGGCATCAATCTGGCTCTCGCCGAGGCGAACCTGGAAGCGGTCAATCCCGCGATTTTCCCCAACTTCAGCTTCTTCGGATTGGGCGGTAATAATTATCTTGCCGCAAAACCCAGCTCCGATATCTTCTCCCTGCTCCTTCTCGTTCCCGCGCTGAACTGCATTTTTACGCTTCTCTCCACCTATGTGACCAAAAAGCTCACGTTCCAGCCCATGCAGGACAACCAGTCCGAGGGTTCCATGAAGGTCATGAATCTTTTCATGACCGGTATGACCACCTTCATCGCCTTCACCGTTCCTGCGGCAATCGGTATTTACTGGCTCTTCAATAACCTGCTCGGTATGCTTCAGCAGTTTATCCTTGCGAAAGCCATGCCGCTTCCCAAATTTACGGAGGAAGATTTCAAACGCGCTGAAAAAGAGCTTCTCGGTAAATCCGCAAACAAAAAAGAAACCATCCAGAAAACCAGAGTTGCGCTTGCCCGTCCCATGGACGACGACGAATACGCAGATCTCGGCGATTACGTTTCCGTATATGACGAACGCCCTGAGATCGAGGAACCCGAACCCGACGGCAATTCCACCATTGAAAAAGCGCCCTTGAAAAAGAACAAAAAATAACGCACGACATCACCACATAACGATAAAAAGGAAAATTGAACATGAAAAAAGATATCACCGTAACCGCAAAAACCGTTGAAGACGCTGCGCTCGAAGGCGCAAGTCAACTTGGTGTTGCCCGCGAAGACGTTGAAATTGAAGTTTTGGAAGAACCCAAAAAGGGCTTCTTCGGCATGGGCGCCGTACCCGCAAAGGTAAAGGTCACTTATATCCTCAAGCCCCTTGAGGCGGCTCGCAATTTCATCGAAACGCTGATGGCTGACCTGGAGATTCAGGCAGAAATTCAGATCCACGACGACGGCAACGGCGAATCCCTGATCACCATCGAGGGCGAAGGTGCTTCCATTCTCATCGGTCACCACGGCGACACCTTGGAAGCATTCCAGTACCTCGTCAATCTTGCCGCAAACAAAAAAGACGATGAGGACCGTCAGTACACGAGAATCACCGTCAACATCGAGAATTACCGCGAAAAGAGGGAAGAAACGCTCCGTAAGCTTGCCGCAAAGATGGCTGCCAAAGTCAAGAAAACCGGCAGAAACATCGCGCTTGAGCCCATGAACGCTTACGAACGCCGTATCATTCACGCCGAAATCCAGAAGATCGAAGGCGTATCCACCAACTCCGTCGGCACGGAAGGCAACAGACGCGTCGTTATTTTCCCGGAAGGCAATGCAAAGCCCACCGAATTGAAGCCCGAAAAGAAGCAGCAGAAGCGCAACGGAGAACGCCGTGAAAAGTCCGACCGCCGCGACACCAAGCCTTCTTACGACAAGTCCAAATCGGAACGCCGCGAAAAGCCCTCGGCAGATAAATCCGAGACGCGCAACGAGCCCAAAAAGGAATATTCTTACAAGCGCCCCGACACCCCCCGTCCCGCGCCCCGCAAGATCGAAAAAGCCAAGGATCTCGACAGCTATTTCGCAAAGCTGAAAGAATTTTCCAGCAATAACCCGCAATAAAACATGCTTGAGATGGCTGAGATTTCCGAGATCGGATTTTCCGCCATCTCTTTTTTCATTTTGAATATACTATAACGAAAGGAATCTGATTTATGTATTCCATGTTCGGTTCTACCATCGCTGCGATCTCGACGCCCCGCGGCAAGGGCGGCGTTGCCGTCATTCGTATTTCCGGAGACGAAGCCATCTCGATCTGTGAGAGCTTCGTTTTCCCCAAAAGCAAGAAAAAGCTCGGAGAGATCCGACACGCGTCGGTATGCCTCGCAGACGTCACGGATGAAGACGGCGATCTTCTCGACGAAGCGCTCGTTTCCGTTTTTCACGCGCCCCATTCCTATACGGGGGAAAATACGGTTGAGATCAGCTGTCACGGAGGCATACTCCTGACGGAATCTATTCTGATGCGCGCCCTTGCCTGCGGCGCCGTACAGGCAGGCCCGGGCGAATTTACGCGCCGCGCCTTTTCCGCAGGCAAGCTGTCGCTTTCTCAGGCGGAAGCCGTCATCGGCATGATCGACGCGCAAACGAAAGCCTCGCTCTCTCTTTCCCGTCTGAATCTCGGCGGCGCGGTCCGCCGCAAAACGGATGCCATTTACGAAAACCTTCGTAACGTCGTGTCCAGCGTATACGCCGTTATTGATTTTCCCGACGAAGATCTCGCCTCTCTTTCGGAGGACGAGGTTCGCGAAGGCATCGAAAGCGCCATCTCCGCGCTGGAAAATCTCCGCCGCTCCTATAAAACGGGGCATGCCGTTTGCGAGGGCGTCCGCACCGTCATTTTCGGCAAGCCCAATACCGGAAAATCCACGATCCTGAATCTGCTCGCGGAAAAGGAACGCGCCATCGTTACCGACGTCGCGGGAACGACGCGAGACGTCATTTCCGAAACGGTAGCCGCCGGCAACGTCACGCTCCGTCTTTCCGATACCGCGGGCGTACACGGAACGAACGACCTTGTGGAAAGCATCGGCGTGCAGAGAAGCATCGAGGCGCTCGAGGAAGCGGAATTGATCCTTGCCGTCTTTGATCTTTCGCACGGACTCGATGCCGAGGACGAGGAAATTCTGACTCACGTCGAAAAACGCGCCTCCTTCGGCATTCCCGTCATTGCCATCTGCAATAAGAGCGACCTTTTTGAATCCGAAAAGGTGAAAAACGATATTCAGAAAATCGAAACCATGCTCGGCACCAAGCCGATCCTCCTCTCAGCAAAGAACGAGAACAGCCGCGAACCGCTGGTTTCGCTGATCGAACAGATCTTTGAAAGCAGTGACGTTTCCGCTGCCGACAACGCCGTGATCACCAACGCCCGCCAATTCGCCGCCGTCAGTGAAGCCCTGACCCACGCGCAAAGCGCACTTTTCTCGCTGGAGTACCTCGGAGAAGATACCGCCTGCGCAGAGCTGGAGTTGGCAATGGGCAAGCTCGGAGAATTGGACGGTAGACAGGTCACGATCGACATCGTGGACAGTATCTTCCATCGCTTCTGCGTTGGCAAATAAACAGAAAAGCGCCCAAAATCTACAATCATTCCGAAAAAATTTGTTAAATTCAGAAAAATTTGCGTGAAAAACGCTTTTTATTGCGTCTTATATAATAGAAGGTAGTGTTTTCACCATAAAAAAGCGGGCAACGCCCGCTGGAGGTTGCTCGCCTATCGCAGTTAAGAGTGTATCCAAACGATATAAACGGCGAGGTTCTATTTGCGCAATTTCCTATGCAATAAAAAACGAAAACCAAATTTTCAAGGGGGTTCCGAAATGTTACGAACAAAAAACAAATCCGCGCTTTTCCTCTGTATGATTTTAGTATTTTCGCTGCTGCTCTGCGGTTGCTCGGTCAAGGAGGATTCCGAACAAAGCCGAGCGCTTTGCGAAAACATGGTAGAGTACATCATCCGTGATGACTATGCCTCCGCATACGCAATGATACAGACCGTCGCTTCTCAAGACGAGTTTGATCCGCTCTGGCAAGCTATGCGCGATTCGCTGAAAAACAGCGCTTCTTACGAGCTGCAACAGAAAAATTGGTATAAAGAATGGAGCAATGGCGTGACGGTCACGCGAGTCCTTTTTGAGATCACCACCGACGACGGAAAGATCTGTCAGATGCTCATCTCCACCCGCGACGGGATTGACGGAATTGCCGGAGTGAATTTTCTGGATTCCACCGATTTCGTTCAAAAAACGGATTTTCTTAATACCGTCAATATCTTTCTGATCCTTTACTCCGTCGCTTGCTTCGCATTCAGCGTCTGGATGCTGATCGACTGCCTGAAACGCTGTCGGAAGCATAAGATTCTGTGGGCGATTCTGACGCTTCTCTATATCGGATTTACGGTAACCGGCAGCACGTCCGCTTTCAACGTAAACTTCAGAGTTTCTCTGCTCACCGCAATCACGAGCATATCGGCGGACCGCACGGCGCTTGCTATCAGCTTCACCGCGTTCCTGCCCATTGGCGCTATCATCTATTGCATCATGCGCAAACGGCTGTCCCGTTCCGACGAACAACCGGCCGAAAATGAAATCGCCGGAGAATCCTCCTCCGAGCTTTCCGACGAAAACGAAACCCAAGCATAACCGTCAAAATCAGCAGAAGCTCCCTTCTGCTGATTTTTTTGAAGCGCAATCGAAACGAGGATTTATATGAAAATTTATCATTACGAAACAATCTCATCCACCAATGCCGAAGCCAAAAGAATGATTCTGAACGGCGCGCGCGACGGCGTTTTTCTCGCAAAACAGCAAACGGCGGGCAGAGGCAGGCTCGGAAGAAGCTTTTTTTCCGAAAACGGCATCTTTATGAGCATGATCGTCCCGCCCGACAAAATTTCCTTTGATCCGGGATTTCTGACGAGCGCCGCGGCAGTCGCCGTCTGCCGCGCCATCACGGAAAAAGGCTTTTCCGTCGGCATCAAATGGGTCAACGATCTTTTGCTGGACGGCAAAAAAATCTGCGGTATTCTGACGGAAGCCGTCAGCCTCGGGGCGGAAACGCTCGCATACGTCGTCGGGATCGGCGTAAACGTCGGAGAAACGGCGTTCCCCGCAGATATCCGGGATATCGCCGCCGCTCTGCCGTTAGATGAAAAAGAAAAAAACGATCTTGTTTTCCGTATTCTTCTGCATCTCGAATCCGCGTTTACCGAAAGTAAGGATTCCCTCCTTATATATCTGAAGGAACGCAGCACCGTTCTCGGCAAAAAGATCCGTTATTACGGAGCACAGGAGGGCGAAGGCGTGGCGCTCGGCCTTGATGCAAACGGAGGACTCGTCGTTATGACCGAAGAAAACGAGGAAATCACTCTCACGGGCGGCGAGATTTCTGTCAGAACAAAATAATTCAAAAATATTCAAATATTTTCGATTTTTCTCAAAATTACTATTGACAAAAAGAGTTTTTTGTAGTATACTATTACGGCAATCCTAAGACAGCAGGTTCGAAGTAAAAGCCAAGCTTTCCTGCCGAGGAGAGATTTTTAAATATTTTGATTATTTTCAAGTCTTTCCTGCAATATCTATGGATTTGCAGAAAAGGCTTTTTTGTTATTTATACAGATCGGACTTGTATGAATAATCTTGGCTTTCTATTATTGAAGGGTGGTGAAATCATGCCTAGTGCACAGGTTCTTGAATCCAAACAGAAAATCGTTGCTGATCTGACCGAAAAGCTGCAGAAAGCTTCCGCGTGCGTTATCGTTAAGTACGAAGGTATCACCGTTGAAGATGACACAGCACTCAGAGCAGAACTCCGCAAAGCAGGCGTTGAATACGCGGTTGTTAAAAACACTCTTACCAAGAGAGCTTGCATGAATGCCGGTTACGGTGAACTCGCAAACGTTCTCGAAGGTATGACTGCTGTTGCTACCAGCGCAGAAGATCCGGTTGCTGCCGCTAAGATCACGAAGAAATTCGCTGACAAGGTTGAATCCTTTGAAATCAAAGCCGGCTTCGTTGACGGTAAGATCCTCGACGTTGCAGGTGTTAACGACCTCGCAGAACTTCCGTCCAAGGAAATCCTTATCGGAAAAATGCTCGGAAGCCTTCAGTCTTCCCTCTACGGTCTTGCTCATGTTCTTCAGGCTTACGTCGACAAGACCAACGAAGAAGCTACTGCTTAATTTATTGCAGGCTCTTCCCACTTAAAATTTTAAAAAACTTACAAAAATCCAATACGGAGGTAAATTATCATGGCATCTGAAAAAATCACAGCTATTGTTGAAGAAATCAAAGCTCTTACCATTCTTGAGGTTGCAGACCTCGTTAAAGTTCTCGAAGCAGAATTCGGTGTATCCGCAGCTCCCGTTGCAGTAGCAGCAGTTGGCGGCGCAGCAGCTCCCGCTGTTGAAGAAAAGACTGAATTCGACGTTATCCTCACTTCCTTCGGTTCCAGCAAGCTCCCTGTTATCAAGGCAGTTCGTGAAGTTACCGGTCTCGGCCTTAAGGAAGCAAAAGCTCTCGTTGAAGCTTGCCCCAAGCCTGTTAAGGAAGCTGTTTCCAAGGAAGACGCTGAAAAGATCAAAGCTGACCTCGTTGCTGCAGGCGCAGAAGTTGAAATCAAGTAATTTGATTCTTCATTTGATCCATATCCCGCATCCCATCGTGGATGCGGGATATAAAAAATAAATTAAATTTTTCAAAAAACTTTCAAAAAACTATTGACAAACCAAAAACATTGTGATATAATGTTCAATGTTGAATGAATCTGGGTGTGGCGCAGTTGGTAGCGCGCTACCTTGGGGTGGTAGAGGCCGCAAGTTCAAGTCTTGTCACTCAGACCAGTTAAACGGAAGGATTATTTCCTTCCGTTTTTCTTTATTTTACAAGGGTTTTTCGCACTTTTTGGATGTTGAGAAACCCTTTTTCCTTGCCTTTTTAATGTACACGAAAAAAGCTGTTTTTGAGGGTTAGTACATACCTTGGTACATACCTTCAAAAAGTTACTTTCACGAATGAGTAGAGGCTTTCGGTTCTACTCAGGGGTGAAAATCATTTTTTCAATCACCTCCGAGGTACATATTATTTGCCAACAAGGAGGATTTATTATGGCAAGCATTACACCCAAGCCGAATGGAACTTATTTGATCAGAATCTCTTGCGGTCTCGACGGTTCCGGCAAACAAATCACCAAATCGAGGACTTTCAAGCCCTCGAAACCTAATCTCTCATATCAAAGATTGAATAAAGAGATTGAAAACTTCGTAGCTGCCTTTGAGGAGGAAGCTAGATCTGATAATCCTGCGGTGAGATTTGATAAGATCACTTTTGCAGAATTTTGCCCAAAATATCTCGAACTGAAAAAGACTGTTCTCTCCCCCAATAGTTATGCATTCTATGAAACGATTATCAACACGGAACTAATGCCCAAGTTTGGAAGAATGAAGTTAAGAGAGATCAAAACATATCACATCCAGGAGTTCATTCAGTACCTAACCACCGAGAAAAAATGCAGGAACAGCGAATCCGGTGGTATTAGCCCGAGCACAGTCAGACGTTATGCTACTGTCCTCCGCTCTATCTTAAGTCTGGCGTACCAGTTAGAATATACTGACGTCGATGCTGGAGCTTCGAGACGTATTATTTTCCCCAAAATTGATACTTGCGAAGTCGAGGTTTACGACGAAGAAGAAGTACGGCAGATACTCGTAGCTCTGGATTCAGAACCTATTAACATCCGCGCGCTTGTTGAATTGGCAATCTTTACGGGTATGCGTAGAGGTGAAATTGTTGGTTTGAAATGGTCTGACATTGATTTTGAAAACCAATCCGTTTCGGTGAAAAGAAGCATATACAAGCCCAAAGACGGCAAAGCTCTTGAAAAAGAACCCAAATCCAAAAGCAGTATCCGAACCATCTATATTCCCGAGCATTTAATAAAAACTTTGCTCGATTACAAATTGCATCAGGACAGGCATATCTCATTTATGGGAGATGCATGGCACAAGCTTGATTACGTTTTTACCGAAGAAGATGGAATGGTAATGAACCCTCATACGCCTACAAGACAATTCTCGAACTTTTTGAAGCGTCATGATATTCGCCATCTAAAATTCCACGGTCTGCGCCATACTTCCGCAACTATGCTGTTGGCCAATGGATGCGACATAAAAACGGTTTCCTCGCGCTTAGGCCATGCTGACATCGAAACCACTGGTATATATGTTCACGCGCTGCCCAGTTCTGACAAAGCTGCAGCAAAAACATTTGATACCTTTATTTCAAATGCTACTTAAACGCGAATAAAGCGGTAGGGATTTTTATCAGTCCCTACCGCTTTAAATTATCTTACAGCTCTAACTCTTGTTACCTTCGGCACGTATGCCTGCGCAGAGATAGCGTTACCCATTTGCTCCATAATATCATTACGGATCATCTCGCTTCTATCAAAAGTCTTAGAATGTCCACTCAATATTTTTTCGCAATGTGGTATCTCAAAGCTCTCCATCGCAATATATCGTCTGTTGCCGATTGCTATGCTCGCAATTCGACCATCCGTTACACAGGTTCTAATATGTTCTTCACCAAAACCTATTTCTGGATTCGTTTCTCTCAATTCTTCTGCCGCTGCACGTATGGTTCTTAACTTGGGCATTTCGCCTGTCTCTGAAAAGTCCAACAATGCGTTAATAGCAGGAACTATCAAATCATAGTCCACAACTGTTCGATTGCCATGATTTCCATATGGAATTTTCTTATCACGAATCAATGATGCAAGCATAAATTTATTCAAAGCAGTTTCAGGATCTCTTTTTTGAGCCTCTAAAACAGCCTGTGGCAAAGTTTTTAATCTCATTTATAAACCTCCTATTTTGTTATTGTTTTTACCAAAATTTCTGCTGCACTGCGCTTCGCGTTATCATATGAAGATAAGTACTGCTGCGTTGTTCTAATACTCTCATGACCAAAAACGCTTCTGACCGTTTCAATGTCAACACCATTTTTAAGCATAAGAGATCCACAAGTGTGTCTAAGTCCATGAAGTTTCAAATGTCTCAAACCACATTTTTCTTCGAATTTTGAACACAGCTCAGAAAGAAGATATATGTTTATCATATTGCCAACTTCATTGGTAAAGATAAAACCTTGTTCATTCCACCTCCTTCCCGCTGAGCGCCTATCGCAATCTTGCTCGTCCATCCACTCACGGAGAGCCTCAGCATAAATTTCTGGAAAATAAACTGTTCTTACACTATTTCTTGATTTTGGCATTTTGACCGACTGCGGTTGACCTTTGATTTTGTAAGCGCTCCTATTCACTGTCAAACAGTTATTCTTAAAATCAATATCGCTCCACATCAATCCAACAACTTCGCCACGTCTTAGTCCCAACAATAATGATGTAAGTAACAGTGCCCTGACTTTGGGTACCTCTTTTGACAATCCTTCGAAAAAGATATTGGCTTCCTCATCATCATAGGCTTGTATTTGTTTTTTATAGATCTTGGGATATTCAATATACTGTTTATGCAGTACATCTTTTTCCACCAAACCCATCTTAAAAGCTTCAGTCATTACAGACGAAAACACGGTTGCATATCTTTTCACCGTAGCGGCTGACAAAGGTTCTGTTTGTGTTTCATCAGCACGCGAACCAGAGGTAGCCAAGTAATCGATAAATGCTTGTAAATGTGCTGATGATATATCGCATAAACGAAACTTTCCAAACGAAGGAAGAAGGCACTGTTCAATAACCGCTGAATAGAATCTAACAGTATTGGGAGACAAACGCATTTCTATCCTTTTATAATAGTGCTGTTCAATAAAGTCAGCCAGTGTAATGCCAAACGGGTTAATCTGTTCAACGCGCTGCTTTCTCCCTGGCGTGAACATGCCGTTATGTACTGCAGCTTCAAATAATTCCGCAAACTCTTTTGCTCCTTTTTCTGCTGCACTTGCTGATAGTCCTTGTGGTGGTTTATAAGTTGTTGATACAAGCTCTTGCTTTCCGCCAGGCTTTCCATTCGAAACTCTTATGCAGAATGTTCCATTTTTCCGTCTATAATAACTAGCCATTATACTTCTCCTTTCTCTGTGATTTTTTGAAGATCAAATGTTATTCGTCGTCTTCTATTTCAAAGCCCTCAATAAACTCAAGGAACGCTTCTTCGCTAAGGTCGCCTTCGTTTTGTTTCTTGCAAAGTACTAAAAGCTCGTAAAGCACTTCATAATCACGCGGCAATCTTACTTCCAATACACCATCGGTGATAGGGTTTTTGACCACGCAATGCTTATCCTCAAGCCAACGCTGAAGGTTCTTGCCTTCATCGATAAATTCAGTCTCACAAGCAAGGTAAGCCTGTCGAGCCTTTTCAACAATCACTTCCTTCACAGAAGCATCAAGATCTTTGGACAAGGCTGCGACGCCATCATAAATACATATCAAGTGTTCTTCGAAAATTTCAAAATTCAATTTGATTTTTCTCCTTTATTTTTAAGTATTTAAAGTATTTTCATCAAGCGATCGGTTGCGAGCCGACTCCATAGGAATCTCACCTCCCCCGGGATCTCCGCAGGCAGCTTTTTAACTGAAGTATCATTATCCCTTGCATCTGTCATCGCCCTCCGCCGATAGTAACTCGGCTTCACCTAAAGTATCGTTTTATCGCTCCCCTCACTCGAGGCTCATGGCGCACCTTTCAGGCTTGGCTTGCTCGCTCATCACGAATTAATGCAGGTAACGTGCTTGATGATTAAAAATATTCAATTGTCAATGATCAGTTAAGCATTTGGGATGCTTTCATAAACAAAGTGCAAAAGGATCATCAAAACCTCATCACTTTTTGAAAATTTTTTTAGAATTTTTACGGAGCAATATTTTTGATGCTTTTCAATATTTCCAATATAATGTTTTGGCGCAAATCTTCATCGAGCTTACCGTTAACATAGCTGTGCTTGTTAATAAGAGGCATATACATTTCGAGGATATCTGTCATAGCCTCGTTGTCACCTGCTTGCGCTTTAATTAATAATTCTCTGAACTGCTCATTCGTCATTTTCATTTGACTGACCTTCCCTTCTTATTTTCTTGATAATCTTAAAAGCTTTGGAACGCTGATTATAAATATTCTCAATAGTGCAACCAAGAATGGCTGCTGCTTCCTGCGGTGTTTTGTCCTCCACATATAAAAGCTCCAACAGCCTTTTGTGAGTTTTACTGAGTTCTGCAAAAGCCTTCATCAGCCACTCTACTTCAAACTCGAACTTACCTTCCCCCTCGGTAAAGGTATAAGAAAGTTCAACCTCTTCCGCTCTAAGCGCTTCTTCAGGGACATCATCGATGCAAGCATGAGAGATGTGCTTGGATTCCTTTTTTATGTAAGCATACTTGGTTCTGCGGGCGAGTGTATCAACCCAATTTGTAAATCTACCGATAACGTTTTCTTCTCTTGTTATGTTTTCCTTCATTTTTAGTTACTCCTTTGATTTTTGAAATTCTTAATGGTGAAAGTCAAAAATCGACAAGGAGGACCGCGAATAGACGGAATATCATATTTTTCGCACGCAAAAGCGCACCCATCAAATGGCCTGCTATGCCATAAGATGAGTGCGCTTATTGTTATTTCATTATTTACCTGTACTGTCAGTTCAGTGCTGTGGCAAGGTGCCACCATGGTGTTGGGTCCTTTAAGCTTTCTCCCAATATCTACACTGCTTGTCCTTACATATAGTCCGTATCATATTCGCTGCTCTTAATAAGCAGCGCACCGTTGGAACCCCAACACATAAAAAATCACCCCAATTCCGAAAACTCGGTTTGGAGTGAAAACTGCGCGTCAAGACACCGCCAAAACCTCGTTTTTTTATTGGCGGTTATACACTATTTTGGTTCAGGTTTTGTTGCACTATCAGTTCTTAATGTTTGAACCCTTATGCCATTATCAGACTGACCTAAAAATGATAAAATATATATGGAGGTGAACTGATGGTACATACTAAAGCTGAAACGCTTGGCGATGTAATCAAGGCTGCCCGACAAAGATCCGGCTTAACTATTGAAGAGCTCGCAAACAGGTTGGATATTTCCGAACGGTATTTATATCGTATCGAAAACGAAGGAAAAAAGCCTAGTTACGAGATCCTCTATAACCTGATCCGTGAGTTGGCTATAACGCCGGACTCGATCTTTTATCCCGAACGCTCTGACAAAGATTCCGAGATAGAAGACCTCATCCGGCGGCTTTACAACTGCGATGAACGCTCCCTCGAAGTGATCAAAGCAACTGCAATAGCCTTGATAGATACAGCCCCCAAGAAAAATTAACGGAGGAAGCAGTCGAAAGGCTGCTTTTTTCGGGCTGTGATAGTATTATAACATAAAAAAGGGAGGAAATAGGGGTGGAAATAGGGAGAACTTCGGGAGTTTTTGATGAACTAGATATTAACATCAGCAATATTCGATAAAATTCGACCTATAACGCAAAAAAGCGGCAAGGTCATCCTTGCCGTTAACGAGTATTTATCTTAACCTCGTAGCTCAGTTGCGTTTGCGAATCGATATCCGATTCCCCAAACATTCTTTATGTATTCTGCGTTGGAAACAGTCAATTTCTTTCTAAGTGATTTAATGTGGTACTTTACCACCTCGTCTACATTATATGCTGCTTGATCATCCCAAACATGATCATATAACTGTCCGCAACTATATACCTTTCCCGGATTGCTTGCAAGCCAAAACAGGAGGTCGTATTCTTTTCTCGTTAATCTTAACTCACTTCCCTGCAGCATAACCTGTCTCGTTTCAGGCTCAATAATCAAATCCTTACCAAAAGCCAAAGTATAGCAAATCTCGCTTTGAGGGTTCATATCAATATAAAACTGCATAAGGGTATGTGCCTGTGCTAAGCACTCTTCGTCAGTATAGGGCTTCCCCATATATGCATGAGCACCTGCTTTAAAGGCGTGAATACGCTCAGTGTGATCCGCATGCGATGACAATACCAGAATAGGCATTGTCTTAGCGGCTCGCATTGCTTTAAGTATATTATGGTCATCAGAAGCAGACAATGCGGAGTCCAAAACGACTAAACAAAAATTATTACATTTAAATGCTTCAAGAGCTTCTTCTATAGTATGAGCGCAGACTGCTTTTGTGGTTGGCGAGGCCAGACTGTCTCTGATATTTTTTGCCTCGTCAATGTTATGGTTTACAATAAGAATACTTTTAGTCATAAAAGATATTTGATTATTATTACTCCTTATAGATTAGCGGAACAGCCTTCGCAGGTTCCGTGAAGTACAATTTGAATACTGTTGATTTTAGCTTGTCCAACTTGGCAAGCTTTTTTTGCTTTTCGAATATCTGCGTCCATAATATCAATTACAGCACCGCACTCATCACATACGAAATGAACATGATCCTCGCAGTTAGCATCATATCGCTCTATTCCATTTACGTTTGCTACGCGGATAACTTGTCCGTGATCTACGAAAAATTTTAGGTTCGTGTAAACGGTTTTTAAGGATAGCTTGGGAAGCCCGGGCTTCAGATCGTTATATATCATTTCTGCTGAAGGATGCTCTTTTGTCCCAAGAAGATATGCGTATATTTTATCTCTTGTATCGGAGTGCCGTTCCCTCTTTGTTGTTTCTACAGATGTCATACTCTTCTCTTTTCTTGAATTCAGTGATGATATTATAACATATTTTTCCTCTCTTGTCAACAATGATTGTTGATAATATCAGAGAAATCGTACAAGATAATTCGACAAGAATTGTGCAAAAAGCAAAAAAGGTGCCTTCAATGGACACCCTTTTCACATTTAGAGAAAAAAACAATTTCCGTCTTCTAACCACTGGACGATAAATTCAACATCATCCTTATAAAATTCAATCTCGTCCCCCTTAATACTTGACTCAATATCAAGAGCCAACGTCAGGAAACTGCGATCTTCTTCTGTAATATCACTTACGATCCTATCATTCATGTCATATTCAACTTGCCTGACGCAGAAATCACGAATTCGGTCATACGCCGTCTTATATCTTTCTTGATCAAGTAATTCCTGATACTTATAGAGGTATAGCAATGCACGTTGACGTTTCTCCCATATTTTGATTTGCTCGTCATCATACTCAATCTCGCAGTTACCATAAGGGCAACGTTGTTCTTCAAAATATGTACCGTCCTGATCGTCGTTAAACTCGTCAAAACGAGCTCCGCCTTCGTCATCTATCCTAAAGATTCCGTGAGGCATATCACAAGCTTTGAGTGATGATTTGATAGGAAATGAAGCTTCTTCTGTTTCAATCTGCTTATTAATTTTTATGTATTTCATTGATCAAAATTCCTCCTGCTAAGAATAGTGACAGCTGTTGTATTAGGATTAATCTGAACGACAATTTTATCTGCCTTTAGAGCATAATTAACTGTATAACCCGTACCGCCTTTCTGACCGTCATAGCAGCAAACAACAACGTCAGCTTTATCGACCATATACCTGTTTCGGA
The DNA here is from genome assembly GCA_017412045.1 of Clostridia bacterium. Taxonomy (GTDB): domain Bacteria; phylum Bacillota; class Clostridia; order Oscillospirales; family CAG-272; genus QALR01. Next base: position 1,922 of record JAFQOX010000128.1, on the reverse strand, counting down.
TATGGAAGCACTGATCGTTGTAATGCTCGCATATCACAGGCTTGCTATCTGCACGGTGAAGGATCTTCTTCCTGCGCACTTTGTCCCAGAAAGACCAGTTTTTATCTTGCTTCGGACACGGAATGGCACACTCAAGTCTGATATTTGGATTGTTCTTCCTTACCTCAATTACATCTTCTGCTACCCAAGTATCGAACCCCATAGCAACGCCTGAGACATACTCCGTATAACCTCGTTCTACCAGACGGTCGATCACCTGTCTGAGCCTTTTTCTGAAAGCTAGGTAGAGTTCATCCTTTTTGTCTTCGGCAAATGGCAATTTATTAGGTCTGTATCCAGTAAATGCTACGGTTCCCATATATCCCCCTAAAAAAGACTAATAACATTATATCATAAAATTAAGTATAACACAAAATGGGGAAATTATCAACTATTAGTTATGGTTTTATCCAAATATATTCTGTATTAATTACCAGTTTTAATCTATACTATTAGTTAAGAATAGTAACTAATATTTAAGGGGTATATTATGAACACTGCATCAATAGGAAAACAGATTCGCAAATTCCGTGAACATAAAGGTTGGAGACAGGAGGATTTTGCAGAAAAAATCGGTCTTAGCGTAACCTATACCGGTATGATAGAAAGAGGCGAAAAGGTTCCCAAACTGGAAACATTCATCACAATCGCCAACGTCCTTGAGGTATCCGCCGACCAACTTCTTGCAGATGTATTGACCACCGGATATAATATTAAGTCTTCTGCGCTAACGGAGGAGATTGCAAAGTTAACTCCCACGGAGAGAGAAAGAGTATATAAAGTTATTCACGCAATGATTGAATTTGATAAGAAAAAGTAAAGCGAGGCTAAAACCTCGCTTCTCTTTATGCCCTCACATCATTTTTGTATGAGGTTCATTATCATTCTTTTTCATCTTTCTTCAAAGCCTCATATTGCTTTTGTCTTGCGATGGTCAGGTGTAAAGCCTCCGCAAGCTCGTCGAAGGAATGGAGCCCATCAACGATGCCGTAAACTGATTTGCCGAGCTGATGAAGCTGCAAGGTCCAATCGAACGTCTTACTACCGGAGCGAGAGACCTGCATACAGTGGTACATTAAGAGAATATCGAACTCATCATTCCTTGCCTTATCAAGAATGGTGTTCAGTCCTTCCCTGTTTGTGTCGATCTTATGGTTAGCATCCCATATAACCGATTCCAAAATCCAATCGTCGTGCTTGGTTACCTCTTCAAGAAGCTCATTCGTTCTGAAACGAATATCCACCGATTTGATCTTATGCGTATCCAACACCGTGAAGTAAACGCAAATGCGCTTTTTGTCTGTGTCCGCTATTATATCGGCGTTATGCTTTTCATAACCAAATTTCATTGTGTTTTCCATTAATATCACCTATTTCACAAAAAAGACAACAATGGAACAGATAAAGATAAATACCGCCGTTCCGATACTGAAATATGCGACCTTACGGCTATTATTCCATTGCGTATAGCTTTGGCAAAGCATTGTTACACCCATCAAAGGCATAAAGACGTTTATAGCCTGATTCAAAACATCAAATATCTGCAATACCGCCAACACCACGACGGATAAGCTTGCAAGAATTGATATTACGGTAACGACCTTATGTAATAAGGGGGTATCTTTCCAATTTGTTTTCATTGTCAGTCCTCCTTTTCGGCAGTTGAGTTTTTGATTGAAAATTTCTTCTTACAGATCAGACCTGCAACAAAGAATGCAAGGCTTGGCAGAAGGTACTCAACGGCATCCACGAGCGCGTAAGCGTACAGAGGTGCCGAACCCAAATAACCGCCGGTATTGTATTTATAGGCATCCACGCCAAAGGCAATAGCAAAGCCTACGACCAACAATACAGATATAATATACAAAAACTTATGGATGTTT
>JAFQOX010000127.1 GCA_017412045.1 Clostridia bacterium | reverse complement strand
TTCCTCCGGGAGGAAGGTGCCGAGTTTACGAGGCGGAAGGAGCCCGCGTCACTTAAAATTTTGATCAAACTTGATGTTTACGCACTCTCCCTCAGTCTTTTGCTTCGCAAAATCCAGCTCCCTCCCAGAGGGAGCCTTTCCGGCTTTGTGCAACTTTTTATTTTTGAATTTTCCACATGGCTTTTTCGACAGCCTGAAATGGCACGGCAGAAATCCGCCGTGCCATTTTTGAACGTTTTTCAAACAAAGTCGGTATTACTGATCCGCGCCGAAATCAGCGATATACGCCTCCAGGAGCTTTTCGGGCCAATCGGAAACGGGCTCGAGCTTACCGGTGAAGAAGCGGAGCGTCTTGGGCTCGTGAACGAAACGCAAGCCGCCGATCAGATGACGGTGGTCGTAGAGCCACTTCACGCGGTCGATGACGTATTCCGTCTGAGAGAGCGTAAATACACGGCGGGGGAATGCGAGACGGACCATTTCAACGGAGGCAATATGCTCCGTGCCGTCGGGATTGCGTTCCTCGGAGAGCGTGCCGCGTTCCATACCGCGGATGCCGCCGCAGAGGTAGAGCGCCGCGACGAGAGAGCCTGCGGGATACTGATCGGAGGGGATGTGATCGACAACCTGTCTGGCATCGATATGTGCGCCGAGACCGCCGCCGGGCGTGATCATCGGAACGCCGAGCGCGTCAAGCTCCTTGACGCAGTGCGCGATGAACTGGGGACCCTGAGAGATGACGTCGAAGTCCATGGTTTCTTCAAAGCCGACGATCATCGCTTCCATTTCCTTGACGGACATACCGCCGTAGGTGAGGAAGCCCTCGAACATCGTGATATAGTCCTCCATTTCGTGGAAGAGCTTTTCGTCACGGACGAGGATGCCGCCGCCTCTGCCGAAGCCGAACTTGCGGGCGGAGAAGTAGATCACGTCGAAGAGATCGGCAACCATGCGGGTGATTTCGCGGATGCTCTTATCCTTCATGGATTCTTCGCGCTTTTTGATGAAGTAGAGGTTGTCCTGAAGCAAGGAAGCATCGAGGATGGTCAGAATGCCGTGCTCCTTCGCGAGATCGGTCGCCTGCTTCATATTTTCATAGGAGATCGGCTGTCCGCCGATGAGGTTGGTGCCTGCCTCCAGACGCATATAAGCGATATTATCCGCGCCCTCCTTGGCGATACAAGCGCGTACCTTGTCGAGGTCGATATTGCCCTTGAAGGGGAGCGTGCTCTTGGTTACGAGACCTTCGTCCTTGACGAGCTCCTCAACGTGAGCGCCGAGACGGGTAACGTGCGCCTTGGAGGTCGTGAAGTGATAGTTCATGATGACGCAGTTACCGGGCTTGACGAGATGCTGAGCGATGATGTGCTCGCAAGCGCGGCCCTGGTGCGTGGGGAGGAGATTCGCGATGCCGAAAATTTCTTCGAGCTTCTTCTGCATACGGTAGAAGGTTTCGCTTCCCGCGTAAGCATCGTCGGCGCGGAGCATAGCGGACTGCATCTCGTCGCTCATGGCGTTAACGCCCGAGTCGGTCAGCATATCCATGAAAATATCCTTGTTGTGAAGCAGAAACGTATTGAAGCCTGCATCGTACATTTTTTGCAGACGTTCCTTGGCGGGGAGGAGTGTAAGCTTCTGAACGATTTTAACCTTGTGCATCTCCATCGGTACGGGAGCGCGGTTGTAGAATTTGATTTCCGGCATTGTGATTACCATTCCTTTTCGATTTATTATAATGAATGAATTGATAAATTTTGGAGAGGCTTGCGCCGTCGGATCGTTTTTTGAAAAATCACGGGCTTGGCAACTGAAAAAAGCGGATTTTCAGAAAATCCTCCAAAAAAGATTGAATTCTTATGCAATCCATTATATAATAGAAAAGCCAATCGGTCAAACGGAATTATTGAATCATCATCATCGAATTTTTCGATGGTGGATGATTACGGAAAGGAAACGATTTTATGGAAATACGCAATCTGATCACTTTTGTATACGTGGCGGAGCTGAACAGCTTCACCAAGGCGGCGAAGGCGCTGGACTATTCGCAATCGACGGTCTCGTTTCAGATCAAGCAGCTGGAGAACGAGCTGGACTGTCTGCTTTTTGAAAGAATCAATCACAAGATCTCTCTGACGGATAAGGGAGAGGAGCTGCTTGCCTTTGCGCGCAAGATCCGTTATCTGACGGACGAATTCAATCAGATGCTCTCAGGTCCCTCGGAATTGAAGGGCTTTCTCCGCATCGCGACGGCGGATTCTCTGTGCGAGGATATGATTCTGCGGAATTATTCCGATTTTTACAGAAAATATCCCGCCATCTCCCTGAAGTTCATCCCCGCCGATACGGATGCCATGTTCTCAATCCTGGATTCCAACGAGGCGGATCTGATGCTCACGCTGGACCGGCACGTATATCATCAGGATTACGTGATCGTCAAGGAAGAGCCTGTCTACGTCCATTTCGTCACGGGCGCACATTCTCCGTACGCAACGAAAAAAATTCTCTCTTTATCGGAAATTGCCGCGCTTCCGATGATTCTGACGGAAGCGGGCGTCGGTTACAGACGCATCCTGGAGGAGCTGACGGGAAGAGAAAATATCCCTCTTCAGCCGATTATGGAGATCGGAAGAACGGACATCATCGTCGCCATGCTGGAGAGCGGAATCGGCGTTTCCTTTCTGCCGGATTTCGTAACGAAAAAAAAGATTGAGGAAGGAAAGCTGGTTTATCTGGAGGCGCGGGGCGTACAGGCGCAGGTATGGAAGCAGCTGATCTATCATAAAAATAAATGGGTGACGAAAAGTATGCAGGCGTTGATCGACTATATCTCCGAGAATGAGTTCGGGAAATAATCGGGGCTTTTTCAGAAAACAAGCCGCTAAACGATCATTTACCGTTCCAATCCCAAAAAGTAAACGCCGTCGCCCTGATTTGTTCAAAAATAATCCTTGCATTTTCCGTCCCCGTTTGTTATAATGAAATTCACAATACCATCGAAAGAAAGGAATTTTTCTTATGTCATATACCACCCCCGCCGAAGCCATGCAGGCGCTCCGCGCCGTTGAAGCGAAGCAATGGGCGCTCTCGCACGCCATGAATATGATCGTTTACGATGCCGCGACCGCCGCCCCGAAAAATACTGCGGAGGGCAGAGGACACACCCTCGGCATCCTCAGCGAATATATGTACGGGCTGATCGCGGATCCCGAAAATCAAGCTCTGCTCTCCTATTTGCGTGAGAACGAAAGCGCGCTCTCCTTTGAAGAAAAGAGAGAGGTCGAGCTGATGAAAAAGACCTGCGACCAGCTTTCCCGCATTCCGCAGGAGGAATATACAGAATACGAAATGCTGCTCAACGACGCGCAGACCGTATGGGAAAAGGCAAAGAACGAAAACGATTTCCCCGCCTTCGCGCCCTATCTGGAAAAGATCGTCGCCTTCAACCGTAAATTCGCGGGATATTACAATCCCGACCTTCTGCCCTACGACGCGCTCCTTAACGAATACGAGGAGGGCGTGACGATGGAAATTCTGGATGCATTCTTTGAAAAGCTCCGCGCCGCCATCGTGCCTCTCGTCGAAAAGATCCGCCGCGCGAAGCCCATCGACGACGGCTTCCTGCATCGTCACTTTCCTGCGGACGCGCAGAAAAAATGTGCCGAATATCTGATGGAGGTGCTGAAGATCGACCGCGGCTATTGCGGACTCGCGGAATCCGAGCATCCCTTCACGGATAATTTCAACAATAAGGACGTCCGTATTACCACGCATTTTTACGAAAACAATCTCGCGAGCGCGCTCTACTCCGTCATTCACGAGGGCGGTCACGCCATTTACGAGCTTGCCTGCGACGACAAATATACGCGCACGGCGCTTGCGGGCGGCGTTTCCATGGGTATTCACGAGAGCCAGAGCCGTTTCTTTGAAAACATCATCGGACGCTCCAAGCCCTTCGTTTTCGCCGTCTATCCGCAGATCCGCGCGTTCTTTCCCGAAACGCTCGCCGACGTTTCCGCAGAGGATTTTTACCGCGCGGTCAACAAAGCGGAGCCTTCCCTGATCCGCACCGAGGCGGACGAGCTCACGTATTGCCTGCACATCATGGTTCGCTACGAGCTCGAAAAGCGGCTGATCGCGGGCACACTCTCCGTCAGCGAGCTTCCGGCAGAATGGAACCGTCTTTATAAGGAATATCTCGGCGTTGACGTTCCCGACGACACGCGCGGCTGCTTACAGGATACGCACTGGTCGGGCGGCAGCTTCGGTTATTTCCCCTCCTACGCGCTCGGAAGCGCCTACGGCGCGCAAATGCTTTGGGCAATGAAAAAGGACCTCGGCGACCTGACCGAGCGTCTGGCGCGCGCCGATCTGACCGACGTCAAGGCGTGGCTCGCCGAGCATATTCACCGCCACGCAAGCCTCTATCAGCCCTCCGTTCTGCTGGAGAACGCCTGCGGCGCCTTTGATCCCGACCATTACGTCCGTTATCTCACGGAAAAGTTCACGGCACTCTACGGTCTTTCTTTGCAAGACTGATCGTTTTTCACAGGCAAAATAAAAATCGACAAGCATTTGGCGTGATACTCTTAACGGAGTATCACGCCACAGCCTGTCGAAACTTGCCACTTTTTGTTTGGGCTTGAACTGCCGTGTATTCGTTTAATAACAAATTGCTTTTCGACCAAAAGGAGAAAAGCTACATCAGCACCTTTTCACTATTCACTATTACTTATTACTTCCGCCAAAATCGACAAGGAATTAGTGAAAAGTGAAGAGTGAAGAGTCAAAAAGTAAAATCGACAAGCTTCTGCCGAAACTTGTCGATTTTTGTGAAGGGGCGATAAAAAAGATATTTTCGCCTTTTTTTGTTTGGGTTTGAACTGTCGCGCCTTTTTACATCGTCTGCGTGACGGG
>JAFQOX010000126.1 GCA_017412045.1 Clostridia bacterium | reverse complement strand
TTTTTAAAAATCTTATTTGCACGCGGGCTCCTTCCGCCTCGTAAACTCGGCACCTTCCTCCCGGAGGAAGGCTTTTTAGCATCTCATCTTTTGGCGAAATTGACGAAACTGAATTTTTTAACTGACTTTATCGACAAGCTGGTGCGCGGAACAAAGCCGAAAGGCTTCGTTCCGCGCATTTTCCTTTTCTCAGAGGGCAAAATAAACGGAAAAATGCTTCCGTCATGATACTTTTCTCCTGATTTTGATGATATTTTCATAATTTTCAAAATATTGCGGAAAACAACTTGACAGATTTGTAAAAAAAGTGTAAACTGTAAAAACGCAATGTGTGGAAATTTTCAACAATAACACATTAATCTCAGGAGGTTTCATTATGAAATTTGTCAAAATCATCTCATTGTTACTCGCTCTTACACTCTGTATGGGCATCTTCTCTGCTTGCGGTAACAAAACAAGCTATACCGCAAACAACACCGAATTCGTCATCGGTCTCTCCGGTCCGCTCACGGGCGACGCAGGTATGTACGGTACTGCCGTTATCAATTCCGCGCAGATGGCGATCGACGAAATCAACGCCGCAGGCGGTCTGAACGGCGTGAAGTTCAAGCTCGTCGCCATGGACGACATGAACGATGCGGCAAAATTGCCCACCAACTACGCTTCTCTTTACGAGGGCGGTATGCAGGTATCTCTCGGTACCGTAACCAGCCAGCCCGGCTTGGAATTCACCAACCTTTCCGCTGAAGATAACGTATTCTTCCTGACGCCATCTGCTTCCAACGACGACGTTCCCGCGAACACAAACGGCTACCAGATGTGCTTTGCGGACGGCAACCAGGGTAAGGTTGCGGCTGAATTCGTCAACGAAAACTACAAGGGTCAGACCATCGGCGTTTTCTACAAATCCGACGAAGCTTACTCCGACGGTATCTACGCGCAGTTCAAGGCAAACCTTGATGCCTCCATCACCGTTGTGGAAACCAGCTTCACCGATGCGAACGCGACCGACTTCTCGACGCAGATCGACTCCCTCAAAAATTGCGGCTTCATTTTCATGCCCACCTACTATACGCCCGCTTCTCTCTTCATGATGCAGGGTAAGGACATCATCGCACCGAACGCGATCTACTACGGCTGCGACGGCTTCGACGGCATCGACAATATCGACGGCTTCGATATCTCCCTCATCCCGCAGGAGGTCACCATGCTTTCTCACTTCAACTCGAAGGCAACTGAAGGCGCGGCAAAGACCTTTATCGACAAATACGTTGCAAGATTCGGTAAAGAAACCCTCAACCAGTTCGGCGCTTCCGCTTACGACTGCGTATACGCGATCTACGGCGCAATGAAGAAGGCGGTTGAAGGCGGCAAGGAAATCCCCGTAACCATCAGCGCTTCCGATCTCTGCGACATCCTCAAGGAACAGTTTGAAGGCGGCTACACCTACGTTGGCGGCGTGACCGGCGACAGCATCAGCTGGGAATCCAACGGCTTCGTCAACAAGGGTGCGATCAAGTACGTCATCAAGGAAGCAAACTGATTTTCAAGATTCGGCATTTTATTTGATTACTGCACGTGTCGATAAAACGATATGTGCAGTATTTATTTTTATCGGAAAAGGCGGCTTTTTATGGAAATCTTATCAACCTTCATCAACGGTTTCAGCCTTGGCGGCATCTACGCGATGATCGCCCTCGGCTACACCATGGTATACGGTATCGCGAAGATGCTGAACTTCGCGCACGGCGATATCATCATGGTAGGCGGCTACGTGATCTACGTATTCATGCTTTTCAGCAATCCCATTCTTGCCATTGCGATGGCGGTTCTCTTCTGTATTCTGCTCGGCGTCCTGATCGAAAAGATCGCGTACAAGCCCTTGCGCGGCGCATCGCCGTTGGCGGTTCTGATCACCGCGATCGGCGTCAGCTACCTGCTCCAGAGTCTGGCGCAGATCGTTTTCGGCTCCGCCAATAAGATGGTCGTCGTTTACGACTTCGGCGCAGTCAAATTCCTCGGCGCGAACGTACAGATCTCCTCTCTCCTGACGCTCGGCGTGGCGGTCGTCGTGATGGCGGCGCTGACGCTCTTCGTCAAGTATACCCGTCTCGGACGCGCGATGATCGCCGTTTCGGAGGACAGAGGCGCGGCACAGCTCATGGGTATCAACGTCAACCGCATCATCACCGTCACCTTTGCCATCGGCTCCGCGCTGGCGGCGCTCGCGGGACTTTTCTATCTCTTCAAAGCACCCAGCATCTCCAGCACGCTCGGCGCGATGCCCGGCATCAAGGCGTTTACGGCTGCGGTCATCGGCGGCATCGGCTCGATCCCCGGCGCTATGCTCGGCGGTTTGCTCCTCGGCATCGTCGAATCCGTTTCTTATAAAATCACCGTGATCGCGCCCTATACCGATGCGATCGAATTCTCGATCCTGATCCTCATTCTGCTGGTCAGACCGACCGGCTTCCTCGGCAAGAAGCGCAGGGAAAAGGTTTGAAAAACGGAAGAAAGGCATGGTCATACGTATGAAATTCAAAAAAATCAAATGGAAGCATTATATCAATTACATCGTCATCGGCATCTTCACGGCTGTGATGGGCTCCATGTCGGTATTCGGCTCCATGAACGCTTCGGCGCTCTATCTTCTTGAAAAGATCGCAATCAGCATCATTCTGGCGGTCTCGCTTTCCCTCGTCGTCGGCTTTCTGGGTGAGCTTTCGCTCGGTCACGCGGGCTTCATGTGCGTGGGCGCTTACCTCGGCGGCAAGGCGGCTTCGCTTCTGACGCCCTCTCTCGGAAACGGAATTCTGACTTTCCTCATCGCGCTTCTCTTCGGCGCAGGCGCGGCGGCGCTCTGCGGCGTCGTCATCGGTATTCCCGCGCTCCGTCTGCGCGGCGACTACCTCGCCATCGTCACGCTGGCGTTCGGTGAAATCGTAAAATCCATTTTCCAGAACACCTCCAAGGAATCCTTCGGCGGCGCGATCGGACTCAATACCCCCCGCTTCGACAAGAAATATCTCTTCATCATCGCCTTCGTTCTCGTGCTCCTGACGCTGTGGATCATTCAGAATCTAATCCGCTCCAAGCACGGCAGAGCGGTCACGGCGATCCGCGACAACGAGATCGCGGCGCGCGCGACGGGCATCAACGTCACCAAGTATAAGCTCGTCACCTTCACGCTCTCCGCCGCCTTCGCGGGCATTGCGGGTGTGCTCTACAGCTACAGCAATTACACCGTACAGAGCGCGAAATTCGGCTATAACTACTCAATCGAAATTCTCGTCATGGTCGTGCTCGGCGGCATGGGCACGATCAATGGCTCCATCATCGCCGCAACGCTGATCACCTTCCTGAATACCAAGCTGGCAACGGTGCTCACGGGCGACCTTGCCGTACTGCAAAATCTCTTCTACGCGGTCATTCTTATCGCAATCGTCATCTACAACAATGCACCCGCGCTCAAGAGCTTCCGCGACAGATACAATTTGTCCGCATTCATTAAAAAATATTTGAAAAAGCACGACGATCCCTCCCACGTGAAGGACGACGCGCAGAAATGGGACGTCGTACCGACGAAGATCGACATGAACGAGGTGCTTTCCGTCGATATGGTACCGCCCGAAATGAAGGACTCTATGGGAAAGGGAGGTAAGAAGTAATGGCAGATTATATTCTCGAAACCAAGGACATGGGCATTTCCTTCGGCGGTCTGAAGGCGGTGCAGAACGTCAATCTGCGCATCGAAAAAAATCAGATCTACGGACTGATCGGACCGAACGGCGCGGGTAAAACGACGGTATTCAACCTGCTGACCGGCGTATACAAGCCCACGGCGGGCACCTTCTATCTGGACGGCGAGGAGCTCAAGGGACTCTCGCAGGAGAAGATCAACCGCAAGGGCATTGCCCGCACGTTCCAGAACATCCGTCTTTTCAATAATATGACGGTCGTGCGCAACGTCATGGTGGGACTTCACAACCACCCCGATTTCAAATGCTCCCTCTGGACCTCGCTTTTCCGTCTGCCCCGTCATTTCCGCTGTGAAAAGGAAATGAGAGCAAGGGCAAAGGAGCTTCTCCGCATCTTCGATCTGGAGGAGGACCGCAACAACCTCGCCTGCAACCTTCCCTACGGAAAGCAGAGAAAGCTGGAGATCGCCAGGGCGCTTGCGACCGAGCCGAAGCTTCTGCTTCTCGACGAGCCGGCGGCGGGCATGAATCCGCACGAGACGGAGGATCTGGTCAGAACGATCAAGACCATCCGCGAGCGTTTTGATATGACGATCCTGCTCATCGAGCACGATATGAAATTCGTATCCGGCCTTTGCGACGAGATCACGGTGCTGAACTTCGGTACGGTTCTGGCAGAGGGCGAAACGAAAAAAGCGCTTGCTGACCCCGAGGTCATCCGCGCGTATATTGGAGGCTAACGTGGAACCTTATTTTGAGAGTATCAAAATACCGAAACGGCTGACCGCCTTCACAGTAAATTCGTCTACTATTTGTGCAGCTGTCCCGGGGACAGCGGAATGGAGATTCATATGGCATTGCTGGAAGTAAATCAACTGGAAGTATATTACGGCGTGATCTGTGCGCTCAAGGGCATCAGCTTCGAGGTCGGGGAGGGCGAGATCGTCACCCTGATCGGCGCGAACGGCGCGGGCAAAACGACGACGATGCAGAGCGTGGTCGGTCTGATCCCCAAGCGAGGCGGCACGGTCACCTTTGACGGACACGACGTCACCAAAACCCCCTGCCACAAGATCGTTCAGCTCGGCATGACGCAGGTCCCCGAGGGCAGAAGAATTTTTCAGGAGCTCACCGTTTACGAAAATCTGATGATGGGCGCGTATACGAACAAGGACAAGGCGTCCTTCAAGCGGGATCTGGAAGCCATCTACACGCGCTTTCCCCGTCTGGCGGAGCGCAAGGGACAGATCGCAGGCACGCTTTCGGGCGGCGAACAGCAGATGCTGGCGATGGGACGCGCCATCATGAGCCATCCCAAGCTTCTCATGCTGGACGAGCCCTCGATGGGCCTTTCTCCGCTCCTCGTGGATCAGGTCTTTGAGATCATCAAGGACATCAACCGCGACGGCACGACCGTCCTGCTCGTCGAGCAGAACGCGGGTAAATCCCTCGCGATCTCCGACCGCGCCTACGTTCTGGAGAACGGCAATATCGTGCTCAGCGGTACGGGTAAGGAGCTCGCCGCAAGCGAAATGGTCAGAAAGGCTTATCTCGGCGGATAAGACGCGGAAGAAAGATAAATGATTGTTTATGGGAGAACTTTTCTACAAAAGTATGCAAAACAATTTTCCTTTGGAAAGGGGAAACGACGTGCTTTTTCTTTGTTTGAAAGAAAAAGCACCAAAAAGAAGCAAACCAGCGTGCCGCTGGACTGCTTGCGCCATCAATTGTCCCGTCTGATCTTTTTCTGATTCCGAAAGTACGGATGCCCGGTAGCTCCGATTGCAGCTACACCCGAAATTAAGAGGTTCGGAAGTGTCGGTTCAGCGAATCGGCGGTTTCGATTTGATGGCGCGGTGCGTATCCGATCTCATCACGCGAACCCACGGTTCGTGGAAAATTTGCATAGTATGGCGGCAAAAAGAATGATTGTTTATACGAATGATTCCGAAAGGCTCGCCTTTTATGACAGATCCGCCGTCGAGCAATATACCAAGCCGGATCAAACTACGGTACGGCGGCAACCATCCGCGGCGATTCGCCGCTAAATTTCCGTTTATCTTTTCAAAAACGTATTTATTTTATAAACATCAAAAGGAACACATCATGAAGGATCACGTTCAAAAATCCCGTTTGGCGATGGTGCTTTCGATGGCGATCTTTGGAACGATCTCGCTCTTTGTGCGGTATTTGCCGCTTTCATCGGGCGAGATCGCTCTTTATCGGTCCGTCATCGCGGCTTTGCCGATCGGACTTTTTCTTCTTTTTTCAAAGCGGAGAATCCGTTTTGATTTCCGTAAAAAGCAGGGACTTCTTCTGCTCCTTTCGGGGATTTCTCTCGGCGTCAATTGGATCCTGCTCTTCGAGTCGTATCGGCATACGACCGTGGCGACGGCGACGCTCTGCTATTATTTTGCGCCCGTGCTCGTGACGGCACTCTCGCCCGCTCTGTTCCGCGAAAGGCTGACGAAATGGCAGGCGGTATGCTTTGCGGCTTCCGCGGCGGGGCTTGCGCTGATGACGGGCTTCGGGGATCTGCGGGCAAACGGAGCGGGCATTGCGCTCGGTCTGGGCGCGGCTGTCTTTTACGCGCTGACGGTGCTTCTGAATAAAAGGCTCGGAAATATTGCGGGCGCGGAACGCACCTTTCTGCAATTGATCGCGGCGGCGGTCGTTCTGACTCCTTACGTCGCGCTTGCGGGCGGATTTCATCTGTCTGCACTGTCCTTTTCGGCATGGGGCGTTCTGCTCGTCGTGGGGCTGGTCCACACGGGACTTGCGTATCTGCTGTATTTTGCCGCGGTGGCAAAGCTTCCCGGTCAGCAGATCGCCGTGCTCAGCTATATCGACCCGCTGGTGGCGGTACTGATCTCCGTTTTCGCTCTGTCCGAGCCGATGAGTGCGGCGCAAATGATCGGCGGCGGTATGATCCTCGTTTTCTCTCTTCTGAATGAATGGCGGGCATCCGCAAAGAGAAAGTAACTACATTCCATATTATATCATGACAAAAACTGCCTCAAATGCAAATTCATGCATTTGAGGCAGTTTTTTGAGGCGTAAAAATCATTTTGGCTTTTCAGCGCGTATCCGTTCAGAGAAAGAGATTTCGTCGCTGAACAATACAATCTTTCAGCGAAATCCGGATCAAACCTTTCTGATATCGAACACAAAGGTTCTGAAGTCACCGGGCATCTTATTTTCGGGCGATTTGAGGGGAAGTACCAGGCCGACATTCATGATCGCCGCACCGGAAAGCTGCAAGCAAAGACCGTAATCTCTGTTTGTGACCTCGTAAACGGCGCTCGCATCGAGTCCGCGCGGGAAAATGCGTTTATGCTCGTCGTTAGGACGGCAGAGCGCGCGCATAGCGGTCACCTTTGCCTTTGATTTATCCTTGGAAACGACCGTCACGGCAAAGTAATTGGAATCGAAGGTGTTTTCCATTCTGTAAAGATCGCCGTGGAGCACGAGGTCCTCCATATCGCGGTATTCCGCAACCTGGAGCTTGATCTCCTCCAATTCCTCCGGCGTGATCTTCGTGGTGTCGAGCTCGTAGCCCGTCGCGCCGAGATGCGCGATATCCGCGCGTGTGCTGAAGGGCGTTGTGCGTTCGGTCTGATGGTTGGGACAAATGGACGTATGGCAAGAGATCGCGGAAAGCGGATAAAAGATCGAGGTACCGTACTGAATCTGCGTACGCATATACGCATCCGTATCGTCGCTCGCCCAGATCTGCGGGAAATAATAGAGCATAGCGGGATCGAAGCGTCCGCCGCCGCCCGCGCAGCCCTCAAAGAAGATATGCGGGAAGCCGTTGATCAGGCGCTCGCAGAGATCGTAGAAGCCAAGCGCGTAGCGGTGATGCATTTCCTGCTGCTTGCCCGCGGGGAGCGCGCGGGAGAAGTTTTCCGTGACCGCGCGGTTGAAGTCCCATTTCACGTAGTCGATATCGTTTTCGCGCAGAATCCCGGAGACCGCCTCCACGATGTGATCGCGTACGTCGGCGCGCGTGATGTCCAGCACGACCTGACGGCGGGATACGCAGGGAACGGAGCCGGGAACGGAGATCACCCAATCGGGGTGCGCGCGGTAGAGGTCACTGTCGAGATTGACCATTTCGGGCTCAAACCAGATGCCGAATTTCATTCCCGCTTCGTGAACGTAGTCGATGACGGGCTTCAGTCCGTCGGGGAACACCTCGGGGCTGACCGTCCAGTCACCGAGTCCCGAGCGGTCGTTTCTGCGCGAGCCGAACCAGCCGTCGTCCAGCACGAAGGTATCGATGCCCGTACCGCGTACCGCATCGATGATGGGGAGCAGACGGTCGGGCGTACAGCCGAAGTATACCGCCTCCCAGCTATTGATGACGAGAGGATGAGGGATATTGGCGAAGCGCTCGTTGATCAGATATTTTCTGTAAGCGTCGTGATATTCACGGGACATACCGCCGATCCCCTCGGTGGAGTACGCCAGAACGACCTCTGGCGTAGCGAAGGTCTCGCCTGCGGCAAGCTCCCAGGCGAAGTCAAAATCGTTGATGCCGCCCGTCAGACGCGTATAGCCCTTCGTGCCGACCTCCGCCTTGAGGGTGTAGGATGCGGAGTAAATGAGATTCACGCCGAGCGCGCTTCCCTGCTCCTCCGTCGTATGCTTGTCGATCAGCGCCATCGCAGGGCTGTGACGGCGCGTAGAGGAAGCGGATTTTTCGTCTACGCAGACGATGCCGTGCGGAAGCGGCGTGCGTTCGGGCTTGCCCTCACGCGCCCATGCGTTTTCGATCGTCAGCAGATCGTAATCGGAGCCGACGACGTCAAGAGTGAAGCTGTAGGCACGAAGGATCTTCACGTCCTCATCCGTGCGGTTTTCAATTTCCATCCGGCGGCAAACGACGGAAGCATCGTCGTAGACCGTATAGAAGAGATGCGCGCGCATTTCGGAAAGCTTATCTTTGAGCGTGAGCTTCAGCGTTTCCCCGCCGCGCATGGAGGGCATACCCGCAAGAGCGGGCTTTTCCGGGAGAATCTCGTGCGTTTCATAGAGAAACTCGTTCAGTCTGCTTCCGTTTGCCTGAAGGAGCTGAAGAGAGCATTCGCGGAATTCGCCGTTACCGAAGAAGGAAATTTCGCTTCTGTAGACGTTGTAGGAAAGACCGCCCGCATGGATCTTGCCGGGGATCGCCGCTTCTGCGGAATCGCCGATATTCGCTTCGTACGTATAGGAAAGATCGTCGCGTCCGATGCGCTCGCCGAAATAGTAGTGCTCGGGGAAGCCCGTTCTGTTGATTCCGAAAACGTAGGAAATATTTTTTCCTTCGAGATAAAAGAAATTGGTTTCGGGATTGAAATAAATAGCCATAAGCATTCTCCTGTAAAGATTTTCGTTGCTTTTATGATACCATCTTTTCGCGGAAAAGTCAAGCGGATAATCCATAAGGCGCGCATTTCCTTTTGATGATTTTCACAAAAAAAGGAGAAAAGCTTTGACTATTTTTTACAGGGCGCATTCTGTTTTTTGTTGACTTTCGATGCCAAACGTGCTATAATAAGAAATATCACATTTGAATATTTCATTTCGGAGGTACATCATGTATTGTAAAAATTGCGGTCAAGAATTAAAAGCGGAGCAGGGATACTGCGAAAATTGCGGTGTTTACGCAGGCAGCGGCAACCGCTTCTGCGACAGATGCGGAACCGAAGCGGCCGGTGATGCGGCGTTCTGCGCCAATTGCGGAGCGGCTCTGAAGAAAGAACAGCCTTACGGCGAGCAGCCCGTCACGGGAACGATCTTCTCCGAGGACGCGCGCGCAAATATTCAGACCAGAAATCTCGTTACGTCCATCATCCTTTCGATCGTCACCTGCGGCATTTACGGCATTTATTGGTTTATCGTTCTGACGGATGAGATCAATCTTCTGACGAAAGAAGAAAAGGATCTTTCCGGCGCGCTCTCCTTCGTTCTCTCCTTAGTGACCTGTGGCATCTACAGCTATATCTGGGCGTATAAAATGGGTCAGAAGGTCGATAAGCTGAACGGAAACAAGGACGGCTCCAGCGGCATCCTCTATCTTCTCCTCGTTCTCTTCGGCCTCGGCATCGTCAACTATGCGCTGATTCAGGAAACGATCAATAAAACGGTAGAGTCGCGTTAAATCCCGATGAAGCGGCGGTTGCTCCGTGTTGCCTCGCGGTACGGGATCGTTCTGGGAATTGGTCTTCTCTACTTCGGTTTCGTATCGCTGACGAAAATCGGGATCCCGTGTCCCTTCCGCCTGATCACGGGTCTGCAATGTCCCGGATGCGGAATCTCCCGTATGCTGATGGCTGTGATCCGATTGGATTTCGTCTCGGCATTCCATTATAATCCCGTCGTTTTTCTGACGTCGCCGATTTTGCTTTTTTTGATCCTTCTTTCGGATCTTGACTATATCCGGACGGGGCGATCCTCCGCAAACCGATTTCAAGCCGTCTGGATCGCGGAGCTGGCGATTCTGCTGGCATTCGGCGTGATCAGAAATCTGACGTGAAGCATCTCGCAATCAAAGAGCAGGAACAAAAGAAAAGCTTTTGTTCCTGCTCTCAGACTGTCGAAAAAGTCAGTTAAAAAATTCAGTTTCGTCAATTTCGCCAAAAGATGAGATGCTAAAAAGCCTTCCTCCGGGAGGAAGGTGCCGAGTTTACGAGGCGGAAGGAGCCCGCGTGCAAATAAGGCTTTTGAAAA
>JAFQOX010000125.1 GCA_017412045.1 Clostridia bacterium | reverse complement strand
CCCAAAGAACCGCGAGCGGCGAAATCTCTTTCGTCAAGCGAAACGTGTGCCATCGGCACGCTTTCGCGCAGAGCGAGTGGGCTTTGCGGTATGCAATTCCCATATGCACCAGCGATCAAACGGCACGTTTGTTTGCTTCTTTTTGCAACTTTTTCTTTCAAACAAAGAAAAAGTTGACCGTTCCCCCTTTGTAAAAGGGAAATATTTTGTAAAAAAGCCCGTCTGTTTACAGCGCAAAAACATTTTTTGTTATAAGATTTTCGAATATGAAAAATCATAGTGAAAAAAGTAAATGCTGTTGCCCCGGAAGCTTTTTCCCATTTTCTTGACAAAACAGATCTTTTGATTTATAATAAAAGACGTTGTAAAATGATTTTGTCACTTACCGCACGGCAAGCGACATTGGAAAGGAAGTCCGAAAATGAAACAAGACAACACAGCCCTATTTGAACGAATGCCTGTCTCCAAGGCGGTCATCACCCTTGTCATTCCCACCATTATCAGCCAGATCATCACCGTGATCTACAACATGGCGGACACCTTCTTCATCGGTCAGATGAACGATCCCAATCAGGTTGCCGCCGCAACGCTCGCTATGCCGCCCTTCGTCATGATGACGGGTATCGCCAACCTTTTCGGTATCGGCGGCTCCAGCCTGATCTCCCGAAGCCTCGGCGCAGGCGACCGTGAAAAAGCGAGAAAATGCGCCGCCTTCAGCGTCTGGAGCGCCGCCGCGCTCGCGCTCGTTTACGGTATCGTGCTCTATTGGGCGCGCCCCACGATCTTCCCCCTGCTCGGCACGGATAAATTTACTTACGGCTACTGCTCCGACTATTTCCTCTGGACGATCACCATCGGCGGTGTTCCCACCGTTCTGAACGCCTGTCTTGCCCATCTCGTGCGCGCGGAAGGCTATTCCAAGGAAGCAAGCTTCGGTCTCGCGCTCGGCGGTATCGTCAATATCATTCTTGACCCCATTCTGATCTTCAACCTCAATCTCGGCGTCAAGGGCGCGGCAATCGCTACCATGCTCTCCAACGTCATCGCGCTGATCTACTTCCTGGCTCTTCTGAAAAAGAGAGAGGACGTCACCATGATCAATTTCTCCCTGAAAAACTTTACGCTGGCGGACGGCATTCCCAAGGAGATCCTGCTCGTCGGCTTCCCCAGCTTCGTCATGCTCCTGATGGGCACGGCATCCAATCTCGTTCTCAATAAAATGGTCGTTTCCTACTCCAATCAGGCGATCGCAGGCATGGGCATCGCAAAAAAGATCGACGTTCTCGCCTTTGCCATCGCAAACGGTATGACGCAGGGCGTTCTGCCGTTGATCGGCTATAATTTCGCCTCCAAAAATTTTGTCCGTATGCGCGCGGTCGTCAAAACCGCTTTCCTCTATACCATGATCGTTTCCGTCGCGGGAACGCTGCTCCTCTTCTTCGGCGCGGTGCCTCTCGTCAGATTCTTCATCGACGACGCGGAAACCGTCGCTTACGGTCAGTATTTCCTGAAGGCGATCTCCGTCACCTGCGCCGCGATCTCCGTCACCATGATGATTATCACCATTTTCCAGGCGACGGGCAAAAAGCTCCAGCCCATGATCCTCTCCCTCGTCAGAAAGGGCGGCTTCGATATTCCGCTGATGTTCATTATGAACAACGCCTTTGCTTCCCGCGGCATCCCGTGGGCGACGCCCATCTCCGACGCGATGGCAATGACTCTCGCTCTCCTTCTCTTCATCCCTTATTGGATCAAGATCCGCAATATGATGAAGCAAATGGAGTCCGCAAAACAATAACGCCTCACACACGAAAGATGGGGAATCCCGCCGAAATTCCCATAGTACCCAAAAAAGCTCCCCGCATTCCAAACGGAATGCGGGGAGCTTTTTGCGCGTGAAAGCGGGATAAGGTAGTTGTTAGTATCGACGTCGAGACAAATGGCTTGCATGACTTGTATCAATCCCCGTACGGGATAAGGTAGAATGAAACCATTGAAAAATGGGTAAAGGAAAACGGTTCCTATGTATCAATCCCCGTACGGGATAAGGTAGATTATTGATATTCGAATCACTCTGGATAAAGAAATTTGTATCAATCCCCGTACGGGATAAGGTAGGCAATGGACTATTGCGGTAATAATGAAAATGTGTCCAGTATCAATCCCCGTACGGGATAAGGTAGCAGTATGAGCGTAGCTATGCAGAAGCTGAGGACATGATGTATCAATCCCCGTACGGGATAAGGTAGAAAGTTTGGCCGATAGCCTGGAAGTTGGCTATCGTACACTCAATGTATCAATCCCCGTACGGGATAAGGTAGTGCGGTCAGAATGAAAATGTTTCCGTAGAAACATTAGGTTGTATCAATCCCCGTACGGGATAAGGTAGGCAGAAGCAACTAAGCTTGCTGAAGCTGTCAATGGGTATCAATCCCCGTACGGGATAAGGTAGGCAAAACGTCGGCGCAAAATATAATTACGTCGATGGATGTATCAATCCCCGTACGGGATAAGGTAGAACAACATTTTGTGTTCTTTTATATTATACACCATAGCACTTGTTTTGTCAAGTGTAAATTTTGAAAAAATGATCGAAAATATACCGTGAATCATTTTGATTTGCTTCGTTTTCGGACAACGGTCACTATATGATTTTTGCATTAAAAAATCATATTCGCGTTATATCGACTCCGGTTTACATCATATATATATAAAACGCAGGCGATGATCCGTGTTTCGCCTGCGTAAAAATATTTTTGTTTTTTCATTGCCCGATGATTTGCGCCAAATGACCTCGCTTTTGCGTGCGGGTAGGTCAGATCAATGATTGTTTACGGTTGTTTAAGCGAATGATACCACAAGGCTCGCCCTTTGGGAGAGCTCCGCCGTAAGGCGATGAGAGGGCGTAAACTTGCTCAAAAAGCCCTCTCCGTCTTGCCTGACGGCAATCCACCGTCTCGCTGCGGCTCGGTCACATCGCGGTTCTGAAAGCCATTTAGGCTTTCATTCATTACCGCGCTGCCGCTTCGCTCCCCGGAGTGAGAGGCTTGGGGTTAGACTCGTAAATTTCCGTTTATCCTTCCATGATAACATGGAATTCACGTTCTCTAAACTCTTTTGAAGCCCTCCGCCTCGATGTATCTGCCGAGATCCTTTCTCCAGATCCAATACTTTCCGCCCGCCAGCCAGAGCGTTTGCTCCTCGCCGTTCACAGTCGTACGCAAGCCCGAATCGGTGAGCTTCATGCCACCGATGCTGTCGGGCTGTTCTTCGCTCTTTTCGCTCGGGATCGATTCCGCAGGGAACGTCTGCGCGCCGTTTTCGCCGCCGAGCTGAATGATGCCGCCATCCGTCACGCCGCTTTGGTTTTTCTCCGCCAGCTTGTCCTCGTATTGCTTCTTTTTGAAGGCGAAATTTTCGTCGTACTGCCTTTTCGACTCGGCAAACTCTCTCTCCCATTGACCGTCCTCCACGGCATCGCGGTATTGGCGGTAGCCGTCGTCCGTTTCGTCGCGGTAAACGCCGTAGGCGTGATCCCTGCCGTCGGTATAACTGCCGTAGGCGAAATCTCTCTCCTCCGTATATCTGCCGTAATCCGCGTCGCGTTCGTTCTCAAAGCGTTCCGTCAGGTATTCCTTCTCCTTCATATAGGCGGAGAGGCTGTCGAGATACGCCTCGTAATCGGCTTTTTCCCGTTCGGAAAGCATATCGTAGCGGTCGTTCAGCGCCTCGCCCTGCGCGGTATAGCGGTCGAGCGCCATACGGTACAGCTCGGGGACGATCTCATCCAGCTGACCGAGGCTTGCCCGGTACGCCTGCTGTCCCACGCTCTGCGCGTAGGAATTCGTATAACCGCCCGTCATCGCGGAAGCCTTACCGACGGCATCGTTCATGGCGAGCCTGCCGTCACGGATGTAACGGTCCCTGTACTGATGATAGAGCGCGTCCTCCGTCGGATCGTAGGAAAAGGGCTTTCTGCCCGCGATCTGATCCATCAGATCGTCGAGGTCGCTCTGCCATCGGGATTGATACGCCCCGGGTTTTTTGTCGGCGTGAAGCAAAAGCTCGTTGCGCGCGTCCGCCACCTCCGCGCTTTCCCCGTATTCACGGAAGGAAAATTCGGGATGGGAAAACGCCTTCGGGGGCGTATATGAGGGCGTTTGTTCCGGCGCTTGCAGAGTCACGCGGGGCTCTGCCGCGCGATTTTTCCCATTGGCGGATGCTTCCGTTTGCGGCGTTTCCTCGGGCTCGTCCTCGTCGGTATATCCCTTGGCGCGCAGGAATTTCTGCCATTTCTTTTCGCCGTCGCTCATGGGAAATTTTTTGAGGACGGACGTAAATCTTTTTTGCATAGATGCATCTCCTTATTTCGTTTTTTTGGGTATTCCTTTATGACACGGCGATCGTAAGATCAATGATTGTTTACGGTTGTTTAAGCAAGTGATACCAAAAGGCTCCCTTGTGTAAAGGGAGCTGTCACCGAAGGTGACTGAGGGATTGTTTTCCATAAATTTTGCTAAAAAACAATCCTTCCACCACTCCGTGGTCCCCCTCCCTTTACACAAGGGAGGCTTAGGGAATCTTTGCTTT
>JAFQOX010000009.1 GCA_017412045.1 Clostridia bacterium | reverse complement strand
GGGCATCTGCACTTTCGGAATCAGAAAAAGAGCAGTCGGGACAATTGATGGCGCGCAAGCAGTCCAGCGGCACGCTGGTTTGCTTCTTTTTGGTGCTTTTTCTTTCAAATAAAGAAAAAGCACGTCGTTTCCCCTTTTCAAAGGGAATTTTTGCATACTTTTGTAGAAAAGTTCTCCCATAAACAATCATTTATCGTTCCAACTCACAAAAAAGCAAATGCGGTTGTCCTGCCATTGATCCATACAAAAAAGCGGGCAACGCCCGCTCGAAGTTGCTCGCCTATCCAAGTTTGGCTTGTATCTCAACAATGCAAACGGCGAGGTTGATTTTGCGCAATTTCCTATGGAACAAAAAAGAGTCGGATTCCAAAAAGAATCCGACTCTTTTGACTGAACAGGTAAGCAACCTGCGATTGGCGTTGTCCGCTTTTATTCTGCCTTCATGACGATCGCCGTCTGCGTCGGCAGAACGATATCAATATAGGACTTTCCGTTCTCCGTTCTCGGCTCGCAAAGCTCGCGGCACGCGCGGTCGAAGCCGCCGTATTCCTCCTTGTCGGAGGAAAGCACCAGACGGTACGCGGCAGACGCGGGAATCGGCACGGAAAGGCTCGTATAGCTGTTCAGGGGATGGAAATTGAGCGCGAAAAGATAGCCGTTGCGATAAAAGACGATGACCTTTTGCTCCTCGTCGTAATACAACTGATCGGGGAGGAACTGCCCGTAGATGCCCGAAGCCTTGAGGAGGTGGACCATATCCCTGTCGAAATCGCCGAGGCGTTTGTATTTCAGGAAGGGGTTGTCCTGCAAGCTCCATTGACGGCGGCAATACTGATAGCTGAGCCCGTTATCCTCGCGCGGGAAGTCGATCCATTCGGGATGGCCGAATTCGTTGCCCATGAAATTCAGATAGCCCTCGCCGCCCGCCGCAGCCGTGAAAAGCTTCGTCATCTTGTGCATGGCGATCGCGCGGTCGATGATGCGGTTGTGGATCTCTGCGGACATATCGGTATACATTCTCTTATTCGCCAGACGGAAGATCATGGTCTGGTCACCGACGAGCGCCTGATCGTGGCTCTCCACGTAAGCGATCGTCTTTTCACCCTTACGGCGCAGGACCATCTCGTACCACATTTTGCCGACGTCCCAATTCAAAGGATTCTTTTCGGCAGCCATGCGGATCCAGAGATCGGGCAAGCCCATGCCGAGGCGATAATCGAAGCCGACACCGCCCTCCTCGATCGGCAGACACATACCGGGCATACCCGACATATCCTCCGCGACGGTGATCGCATCGGGCTTGACCTCGCGGATCAGCTCGTTGGCAAGCTGGAGATAAGCGATCGCTTCCTCGTGCGTGTTTTCGGAGAAATATTTGCCGGGGGAGTCGAAGCTGACGCCCAGACCGTGGTCGTGATAGATCATGGAGGTGATGCCGTCGAAGCGGAAGCCGTCGAAATGATATTCCTCCAGCCAGTATTTCAGATTGGAGAGCAGGAAGCGCAGAACGCCCTCTCTGCCGTAATCGAAGCATTTCGTATCCCACGCGGGGTGCTCGCCCTTCATGCCGTCGTAGAAGAATTGCCATACCGTTCCGTCAAACATATTGATGCCCTCGGCGTGATTTTTCACGGCGTGGGAATGAACGAGGTCGAGCAGGACGCGGATGCCCATGCCGTGCGCGGTATTGATCAGCTCGCGCAGATCGTTCGGCGTACCGAAGCGGGAGGAGGGCGCGAAGAAGTTGGAGACCTGATAGCCGAAGCTTCCGTAGTACGGATGCTCCATGACCGCCATCAGCTGAAGCGTATTATAGCCCGCCTTTTTGATGCGGGGCAGAATTTTTTCGGTAAATTCGCGGTAGGAGGAAACCTTTTCGTCCTCCTGCGCCATGCCCGTATGCGCCTCGTAAATGAAAAGCGTATCCTCGCCGCGGAAGCCCTCGTCCGTCCAGACGAACGTCTCCTCCTCGCGGACCGTCGCGCACCATACGAGCGTATCGGGGTTCTGCGTAGCGTAGCGCGTGAAAATCGGAAGTCTTTCCTTTTTGTCGTAGAAGGTTTCCACGACGGCTTTCAGGTTACAGCCGTCCCAAAGCGCGTTCTCGCCCGGCAGAAAGATCTCCCACGTGCCGTCGCCGAGGCGCTTCAGCGGGTGACTCGTTTGATTCCAACCGTTAAAATCTCCCTCCAGATAGATCTGCACCGCAGAGGGCGCCCATTCGCGGTAGTACCAACCGCCGTCGCCGCGGTGGATGCCGTAATACTCGTGCATATCCGCAACGGAAGAAAGCTTTTCGCCCTCGGGAACCAGCCAATCGCGCGTCTGACGGTACAGCGCCGCGCGGCGGTCGATATAGTCCCGATAAGGCAGCAAATAAGGATTCAGCTCCAAAACCTGATACATTTCTATTTCCTTTCTGAAAATGCCGGCAAAATGGAAGTCCGGTCTTTCCGTAAGATTCGTTTCTGTAAT
This sequence comes from Clostridia bacterium, assembly GCA_017412045.1. Lineage (GTDB taxonomy): Bacteria > Bacillota > Clostridia > Oscillospirales > CAG-272 > QALR01. The sequence continues at coordinate 9,444 of JAFQOX010000009.1, read as the reverse complement.
CATTATACATCATCGGGACTCGGATTGTCTACCCGAAATTTGTAAATTGTCCGATTTTTTTCAAACGCCGCATACATTTATCTCACGACGTACCCCGTCGATCGCATTCAATCGTTTCTGATATGCACGTCCATCTGCTCGAAGGGAACGGCGATTCCTGCGGCGTCGAAGCGTTCCTTGACCGCTTCGGGAAGATCGGCTTTGACGGTCCAATAATCCTCCGTTCTGACCCACACGCGCACGGTTATGCTGAGGCGCATACCCGCAGGCTCACCGAGACGGACGAAGGGCGCAGGCTCCTTCAGCGCGAGAGGATGCGCTTCGACGATCTCCGTCAGGATCTCCTTCGCCTTTCTGTAATCGGCGTCATGGGAAATATGGAAAACCTCGTCCACGCGTCGAATATCCTTGCGGGAGCAGTTGACGACGGTACCCGAGGAAAGCGGGCCGTTCGGAATATAGACGGTCTTATTGTCAAGGGTGCGGAGTACGGTATGGGTGATATGGATGTCCTCGACGATGCCGGAATATCCCTGCGCCTCGATCATATCGTCGATGCGGAAGGGGCGCGTCAGAATGATCAGCACACCGCCCGCCAGATTGGAGAGCGCGCCGTTGACGGCAAGACCCACGCACACGCCCAGAGAGGCGATCAGCGCGGCAAAGCCGCCGGTATCGATGCCGACGTAGCTGACGAGACAGACGGCGACGGCAAGCTTCATGGCGACGCGGAAAATATAGGCGGCTGTCCGCATGATCGTTTTATCGGCGCGGTGCTTCTCCGCCGATTTTTCGATCCGTCTGCCGATGAGGTTGATGATCCGAAAGGCAACCGCCATCACGGCGAGCGCGATGAGTAGCTTGATGCCGACGTTCGTTGCCCAGCTTACGAGCGCGTTCGCCGCGCGTTGAAAAAATTCTTGCCAATTCATAAAAAATCTCCTTTTCGATCCGAATATAGCGATTCCGTATTTTACGCCAGCGTTGCCATAAAGGGTTCGTTCCAATCCCGCGCCGACGAACGGACGGTATATCTTCCGTTCTCAAAGGTCAGCGTTGCGTCTTGCGTCTGCAAACGAAGTCCCTTCGGCGCGCCGATCAGCTCCAGCGTATAGACGCGCGCCGTCGGCATCCCCCGATAACCGTGCCCCTCGGGCGAGACGGTCAGCGTATAAACGCCGTTTTTCTCGGTATAGACCAAACGTGTTTTCAGATATTCCCCGTCCTCGTATTTCCTTGAAATACCGTCGTCCTCGTATAAGGTAAACGTATCGCTCGCGCCCGCGTAGCAACGGACGGTCAGCTCTTCCGATGCACATTCCGTCATACGGCTCTTATAGGGCTGCATGGGGATCGGAACGCCCGCGCGCACGAGCAGGGGAAATTCGTCGATCGGCGATTCGATCGTATGAACGCCCGCTCCGTAGCACGTTTCCGTGAAGAAATGATAATAAGTACCTTCGGGAATCCATACCCTTTGGGAGGCCCTGCCGTTTTCCCCCGTCGGCGTCGTGACGGGCGCGCAGAGAAAGGCTTTTCCGAAGCGATACTGCTGCGGATTGCGGTAAGCCTCCTCTTTTTCGGGGTAATCGAGATACATGGAAGCGATCATAGGCTCGCCCGCCGCATAGCCCTCGTAGGCGAGAGAATAGATATACGGCATGAGCCGCGAACGCAGGCGGTATATTTTGCGCATGGCTTCCGAAGCCTCCGCGCCCCATTTCCACGGACGTCGGTCAAGCGCCGCATTGCGCTCGGAATGCGCGCGCAAACAGGCGGAAAAGCCCGAAAACTGCGTCCAGCGTACGTAAAGCTGAGCATCGGCTTCTCCGAAAAATCCGCCCGTATCGTGTCCCCAATAGAAAAGCCCCGCGTTGGAGGAGCTTGCCGTGAACGCGACCTCAAAGGCGAGACAGTCCCACGTCGCCTTCGTATCGCCCGAAAACCAGATCGGATGCTTGTGATCCCCGATGCCGCCGAATCGGCTGAAGGAAGCGCCCCTCTTGCCGTCTCTCATGGCGTGGCGGTAGTAACAGCGGTTCAGCCACGGCAGGTGAGAAAGCCGCGTTCCGCGGATGACGGGCTTCAGATGGTCCTGCTGCCAATCCAGCCACCAGAAATCCACGCCCTCCGCCTCTCGCTTATCGTGTACGCTTGCGAAAAGAGCTTCCATATAACGGCGGTCGCCCGCATCCAATTCGAGATCGACGCCGCTTTCGGGAGGTAAGCCCATCGCGCGCATGAAATCGGGATAGGCATCCTCGTGGGAGCGCACGCCGTCGTGCGGATGGTCGTTGAGCGTGACGGCGATGCCGCGTTCGTGCAGGGAGCGGATCAGCGCGCGCGGATCGCGGATCAGACGGCGGTTCCAGGTGTAGCCTGTCCAGCCGAGATTGCCTGCGTGACCGTAGCCCGTCCTCGCGCGGTAACGCTTGCATTCCTCCGTCCCGCGGTACGTCCAATCGTGATGATGCCAATCCATATCCAGCACCATCACGTCGAGCGGGAAGCCGTGCTGATCGTATTCGTCCGCAATCCCCAGAATCTCCTCGTCCGTGTACGCCCACCAGCGGGAATACCACGCGCCGAGCATATAGCGGCGAGGAAGCGCCGCCGGACCCGAAACCCGGAAAAGCGCGCGCAGGGCTTTTTTGTAGTCCGTTCCGTATGAGAAAATATAGAGATCCGTGTGGCGCTTGCGGAGCGATTTTTTCAGCCATCCGTCCTCCAGCGCCGCGTTTTCGCTGTCGTCGAGCGTGAACCAGCCCGCGCGCGAAAGTATGCCGTCGTCCGTCTGCCGAAATCCGTCCGCGCCGTCCAGCGTAGCGAGCGCGCCGCCGAGATTCTGCTCGTTTTTCATACCGAAATGCCACGGCTTGCCGCTCAGCTCGCCGTACAGATTGCGCGCGGAAAAGCCGTTTTCCCCGTTATCGAGGTAAAAAAGCGTGATCGCCTCCGTTTGGATCTCGGCGGAACGCTCCGTTTTTCGGATCTGCGCATCGCATCCGTTATGACGGCGGTTGACGGCGAAAAGAGTCTCTCCGTCGAAAAAGCAGGCGTTTTCCGACCATTCACAGCGGATCAGATTCTCCGTAATGACCGAAAAACGCGCCTTTCCGACGGTTACGGTCAAAAAATCCTTATTTCCCATAGATAAAATCCTTTCGTTTTCTGTGTCAGAGATCGCTCGGCGAGGATTCCTCCGCGTAGGCGGAAAGAATGTCGATGATTTCAGCAGCCGTCGTGGCGGTATTCATCGTACCGCGCACGCGGGAGGAGCCGGAAAGCCCCTTCGTATAATAAGCGATGGCGGCGCGGCTTTCCGCGACGGCGACGCGCTCGCCCTTATCCTCGATCATGAAGCGGAAATGACGGAGCGCTTCGCGGATCCGCTCCTGCTTGGTAGGCGGAACGAAACGGTCGCCGAGGTGGATCTCTTCGAAGAGCCACGGATTGCCGAGCGCGCCTCTGGCGACGGCAACACCGTCACAGCCCGTTTCCCTGACCATCTTTTCCGCGTCCGCCGCGGAAAAAATATCGCCGTTGCCGATAACGGGAACGCGGACCGCCTCCTTGACGGCACGGATATATTCGGGATGGATGCCCGGAGAATACATTTCGCTTCTCGTTCTGGCGTGGATACAGAATGCCGCCGCGCCGCAAGCCTCCAGCCTCTTTGCCATCTCCACGACGTTGCGGGATTCGTTATCCCAGCCGAGGCGGAGCTTGACCGTCACGGGCATATCCCCGCATTCGCGGACCATCGCGCGCACGATCGCTTCCGCCTTTTCGGGCGTTTTCATCAGCGCGCTTCCGTCGCCGCATTTGACGACCTTCGTCATCGGACAGCCCATATTGACGTCGATGGCGGCGGGAGCGATCCCGCTTTTCGCGGCAAATTCGAGCAGGATGCCCGAGGCTCTCGCCATCGTTTCCGGCTCGCTTCCGAAAATCTGAATGGCGATCGGCGTTTCGTATTCGCGGATCGCGGCGAGAATCGGCGTTTTTTTATCGCCGTAGCAGAGCGCCTTGGCAGAGACCATCTCCGTGGTCATATAGTCTGCGCCGTGCTCCTTGCACATACGGCGGAAGGAGGCGTCCCCCATGCCCGCCATCGGCGCGAGAAATACCGTTCCGTATTCCTTGCCGGCAATCGTTATTTTCTGATTCATAAAAAACATTCCTTTTCTTTATTGATTTTTCTATCTTTCATGATATATGAAAAAAACCGTTTTGTAAAGGAAAATCGAAAAAAATCACGGAAAACTCCGTTTCTTTGCGCAAAGACCGTCGACGGCTTTCCGTGCTCGCCCCGACGGAACGTCATAGCAACGGCACTTGATTTTTCATTGACAGACGATGTTTTTTATGATATGATAAAATAGAAAACACGATAAAATAAAAATGACGATCATTTTATTATGGAGGATAAACGATGAAAAACGAGATATGTTCATTCTGCGGCGGCGATCAGTGGCGGACGAAGGGAAATAAAACCGTCTGCGCTTATTGCGGCAGAGAAGCTCAATCCAAGCACGACCGCTGTCCCCGCTGCGGTTCAGATGCGTTTCACGAGGAGTGTCACAAGGCGGTTTGCGTACATTGCGGAACGGAGACGCCTTACAAGCCTGACGTTTGCTCGGTTTGCGGCAAAAGCGTCTTTGAAGAAACCGACGTCAGAATCGTTTGTGACTATTGCCGTACCGCCATGCGGAAGCAAACGCCCACCTGTCCCGTATGCGGCAATCAGACAACGCAGCAATCGGACGATGCGTTCATATGCCTGCATTGCGGATCGAAGATCATGAGCGTTGTCAAAAAATGCTCCGTTTGCGGCGGAACCAGCTTCAACTTATTGATCGAAAAGATCATTTGCAAGTATTGCGGACAAACAACGTCCGAAAAGCCTGACGTTTGCTCCGCCTGTGGTTCTCGCGATTTTACGGATATCGCAGAGCCGCCCGTTTGTATGCATTGCGGCGCAAGGATGCCGCGAAAATGATTCCGTGACGGAAAACGGAAGCCGACGGGCATCCGAATGAAATATTTTATGATGATCTTAGGGGACGGAAAGGGCGTTTTTCAAACGAGCCGATTTCCGTCCTTCTTTCGTTCCGTCGGAAATGGCGCAGGCGCATCCGAAGGAACAAAAAAGAAAGCGGTGCGCGGGCGGTATTTCTCACAGATCCGATTCCTTTCGCATAAGATGCCCATGAAGGACTCCCGTCCTTCCAACGAAAACGAAAGGAATTCCCATCCATGCAATATTATAAACACACGGTACGCAGACCCGTTACGCAAAGCGTTCCCTGCGCGGCAATGCCGACGGTCCCTCCGTCTCCGAAGCCGGAAAGCACCGTTTCCTCGAATCCCATGACGGGCTTTCCGCTCGGCATGGCGTACGTTCCCTATCAAACCTTTGACGATCTCAATGAGCCCTGCAAGGCGCTGGAGCAGGGCACGCTCTTCCGCGCGCTGTATAAGCCCTTCTACGGGCAGAAAAGGAGCGGCGTATGACAGAGAGAGAACGACTGCTCCGCCGCATTCAGGAGGAGGATTTCACCGTTTACGAGACCGTTCTGTATCTCGACGGTCATCCGCGCAATAAAAAGGCACTCGCCTTTTACGACGAGCACCGAAATAAAGCCAAAGCGCTCCGCGCGGAATACGAAAGCAAATACGGTCCCCTGACGTTCTGCGAAAACAGGGACTCCGAAGACTGGCACTGGATCGACAGACCCTGGCCCTGGGAAAGAGAGGCGAACGCATAATGTGGGCATACGAGAAAAAACTGCAATATCCCGTACGGATCAAAAATCCCAATCCGACCTATGCAAAAATCATCATCAGCCAACTCGGAGGTCCGGACGGTGAACTGGGTGCGGCTATGCGCTATCTCAACCAGCGCTATACCATGCCCTACGGCGACATCATCGGAATTTTAACCGATGTCGGTACGGAAGAGCTGGCGCACATGGAGATGATCGCCGCGATCCTCTATCAGCTGACGAAGAATCTCTCGCCCGAGGAAATCAAGCGATCGGGCTTCGATACGTACTTCGTCGATCATACCGCGGGTATTTACCCCGTGTCGGCGGCGGGCGTACCCTTCAGTGCTTCCTATTTCGCCGTCAAGGGAGATCTTTTTGCGGATCTCCACGAGGACCTCGCCGCCGAACAGAAGGCGCGCGTCACCTACGACAACATCCTTCGCCTCGTCGACGATCCCGACGTCCGGGATCCCATCAAATACCTCAGACAAAGAGAGATCAATCACTTCCAACGCTTCGGCGATGCGCTCCGCATCGCGCAGGATAAGGTCAACCCGAAGAATTACTACGCGTATAATCCCGAATTCGACGGACCGTAAAAGAATTTTTTGTTCCGCGCATCCCAAAACCGCCTCCCTTGCAGAATTGCGAGGGAGGCGGTTCGCCGTTTCGCCGTCACAATATCCCAAAGAGTATGAATCCGATGGTATTGATTGCGAAATTGGCGCACATATGTACGAGCCAGGAGGGATAAATGCTTTCAAATCTTTCATTCAGATAATTGAAAATACATCCGCCCGCCGCAAGACCGAGCATGGAGAGAAGATAGATCGGGAGATGGAACCATCCGCCCGTCATGCCAACGTGATAGACGGCAAACGCGATCGAGCTGAAAAGATAAGCAAAAAGCCTGCCGCCCTCCTTTTTCAATATCAGAAAAGCGTATCCGCGAAAAAAGAATTCCTCCAGCAATGAATTCACGAAGGAAATATAAACGGCAACGTACACGAAGTTTTCTGCCGTTACGCCCGCGCCGGACGTGAGAGAATTTTGAATCGCGCTCAGATCAATATATCTGCCGAGCAAAACGTATGCGAGCATGATTACGGAAAATACGCCGAGACCGAGCAACGCCGATACGGTCAGATGGCGCTTTTGCGGTCGGAACAGCTGCCGCAGATACGCTTTCTTTTCCCGAAATATGAGAAAGTACGCAAAAGGGATCGCCAGAAACAGCGCGATCTTGACGAGTGATTTATACAGATACGGCGGCGACCATACGCCGTCCACCAGACACATTGCCGTCGTTGAAAAGAGCACCGTGCCGATCACGTAGATTTTTGATTTGTTTTCAGATAACGTAGTTTTCTTCATGTCAACCTCCATGAAAGCAATTCGTCAACGTTTCAAAATCCCGTATTCGCGTCGTTTCCGTTTGTTGCAACGTAATCATACATAGATATTTTCTACCTTTCCGAACGCTCTTTTTTTGATATATCTTTATTATATACAAAATTGCTTTCCTACGCAAGAGCTTTTCGTAAGAAAAGCACGGCAACAGCATTTACTTTTTTCTCTATGATTCGAATGTGAAAAATCTTATTCATATTCGATAAAAAATCATAATAAATTAAAAAAGTAAATGCTGTTGCCCTGGGAATATAAGGAAGAGATATTGAAACGGATCGTAAAGCGTGATATAATAAAAGCAAAGATGATAAAACAGAAGGAAAAAGGAGATATTTATGCGGATCCAAACAGAGCGCCTGTTACTGAAAGAGATAACGGAAAAGGATTTTCCCCCGCTCTTTGATCTTATGACGAACGGAGAAGTGAAAAAAACGTATCTCGTTCCCGATTTTGAGAACGAAAATGCGTTTATGAAAACGTTTTTGCATCTGAAAAAACTGTCACAGGATGAAAACGGCCATACGGCGGGCATTTTTCTCGGAAACGAATTGATCGGGCTTTTTCATAAGGTCGATACCGTCGGCGACCGCGTAGAGGTCGGATACGCCATCCATCCGCGCTTTCAAAATCAAGGGTATGCTACGGAGGTTTTGCAGGCGGGAATCCGCTATTTCTTCGAAAAAGGCTTTTGCGAGGTGTATGCGGGCGCATTCCAAACCAATCCGGCGAGCCTCAGGGTGATGGAAAAGGCGGGTATGCAAAAAACGAAGATGAAAGCCTCCGTCCGTTATCGCGGAGAAACGCATTCCTGTGTATATTATTCCGCAAAAGTAAAATGCAACGATCTTGAAAGGAGAAAAGGGATATGAAAATTTTACAGTCGCTTTTATACAAAATACAGCCGCCGATCAGCTTTACGGTGGAGATCTCGGAGCCGGAAGCGCGAATGACCTTGAAAGAGCTGTGCGGTCCCGTATGGGATGATTGCGATTTTAACGGAGAGGTATATCAAACTTCTTTTTCCTTTGTGAAGAAGAAAAAGGCTAATACGAGAGGCGTTCCGCAGATAGCCCTTGACGGTGATTTTCACGAAGAAAACGGAAGAACGCTCGTCACGATACGTCCGAGGATCGGACTTCCGGATATTGCGGGCTTGATCTTCTCTTTTCTGATCAGCGGGCTCATGCTTCTGCTGGGCTTGATCATGATTCCTTTTGCTCTGACAGATTCTGAAATCCTGATGTCGGCTATCACTTGCTTGCTGTTCGGAGCGGGCTTTTGCGCGTTGCAATATTTTATCATTACGGTCAGCTTCCGAAAATCCGTTGAAATCATCAAAACGATGCTGTTTTCTTCGGAACGCAGCCGCAATCATTCCCTTTGATATTTAAAACGAAAAAAGAAGGTGAACAACATGAAAAAAATCATCGTGATCGGGTGTCCCGGAAGCGGGAAGAGCACGTTCTCCCGCGCTCTGCATGAGAAAACGGGAATCCCGCTTTATTGTTTGGACAGGATGTATTGGAACGCCGACAAAACGAAGGTGGCAAAGGACGTTTTCCACGCAAGGCTCGCGGAGGCGCTGAAGCAGGATTCCTATATCATCGACGGTAATTATCAGTCCACGATGGAAATGAGGCTTGCCGATTGCGATACGGTATTCTTTCTGGATTATGACCTTGAGACCTGCCTTTCGGGTGTGATCTCCAGAATGGGCAAGCCGAGGGAGGATATGCCGTGGATCGAAACGGAGGAGGATCCTGAATTTATACGGACGGTCAAAGCGTATATACCGGAAAAGAGACCAAGGGTTCTGGAATTGCTTGAAAAATATAAAGATAAGAATACAATCGTATTTCACGGCAGGGAAGAATCGTCGGAATATCTGAAGACCTTATAAAAAGCGGGCAGGAAACGGTGAATAACCGTTTTCTGCCCGCCTCAGACTGTTGAAAAAGCCATGTAGAAAATTCAAAAATAAAAAATTGCACAAAGATGGCAAGGTTCCCTCCGGGAGGGAGCTGGATTTTGCGAAGCAAAAGACTGAGGGAGAGTGCGTGATTCAAGAATTTTGGATTGGATTTGTCTGTTTGCAAGTGTAAAATTTTACGCAAACAGAACTTTTTCAAAAGCCTTATTTGCACGCGGGCTCCTTCCGCCTCGTAAACTCGGCACCTTCCTCCCGGAGGAAGGCTTTTTAGCATCTCATCTTTTAGCGAAATTGACGAAACTGAATTTTTTAACTGACTTTATCGACAAGCTG
>JAFQOX010000124.1 GCA_017412045.1 Clostridia bacterium | reverse complement strand
ACGCAATTTCCTATAGTGTAAAAAAGCGGGCAACGCCCGCTGGAAAACTGCTTGCTCTGCAAGCTGTGTGCTCGCCTATCGCAGTTAAGACTGTATCCAAACGATATAAACGGCGAGGTTCTATTTGCGCAATTTCCTATGGAATAAAAAAATCCGGCTGTTGCGAGCGCAACAGCCGAATTTTTGGGGGAGAACTTTGGAAGTGATTCATCAAGTAAAAACGCGTTATTCCATCTCTGCGGAAAACGCCATAACGGCGGGATTTTCCTCGATCTCTTTCATTTTTTCGAAATAAGCGTTGATCACGGCGCTTTCCAGCATATTTCTGGACGCGGCGTTGATCGGATGTACGATATCGCGGAACGTACCGTCGGGATTTTTTCTGCTGGGCATGACGACGAAGTATTTTTCGCGCGCATGAATGACTTTCACGTCATGAAGTGCAAGCTCATTGTCAAAGGTAACGGAAACGATTGCCTTCATGGGGCCTTCTTCAAAAATTTTTCTGACTCTGACATCGGTAATCTGCATAATTTGATCATCCTCCTGATAATGGAAATTTAAATTTTTTGTTCATTGGGAAATAGCGAGAAATTTTCGGCGGACGTTGTCCGCTTTGACCCTTGTCCGATATGATAAACGCGGATAAGTTTTTCTGATGAGTCTATTATACCGCAAAATTATGAACTTTTTTTAAAGACAAAGTAAGCATTTCTTTAATATTCGCAAGAAAAAAGGGGGATTTTGTTGACCGTTCCGTGCAGGAACGAAAAACGGAAGTCCCGCATGATATAAAACAGAAACGAAAAGGAGAACGTCATGAATTTACAAACCAATATAGAAGATATTCTGTCCCGCGCCGAGAGCCTGTTTTTCGTCGGCATCGGCGGCATCAGTATGTCCAGCCTCGCCTTCTGCTGTCAGGCGAGAGGCTACCGTGTCGGCGGCTCCGACCGCGCTTACTCCTCCATGACCGAAAGGATCGAGCAGGCGGGCATTCCCGTCGTTCACGTTCACGACGCAGACAATATCGAGGGATACGATGCCCTCGTATATACGGGCGCCGTTTCCATGGAGAATCCCGAGATGGCGGCGGCGGCAAAAAAGGGCATTCCCATGATCTACCGCGCCGATCTGCTCGCGTATCTCATGCGCTTCTATAAGCACCGCGTCGGCGTTGCGGGTATGCACGGAAAATCCACCTGCACCTCCATGCTCGCGCATATGTTTATGGCGGCAGACAGAAAGCCCACCGTCCTTTCGGGTGCGGAGACCGAGGAGATGGGCGGCGCTTACACCGTAGGCGAAAAGAATTATTTCATCTTCGAGGCTTGCGAATATAAGGATTCCTTCCTCCATTTTTATCCCACCGCGTCCGTGCTTCTGAATCTCGACCTCGACCATACGGACTATTTTACCGACGGTATTCCGCAGATCCAGCGCTCCTTTGAAGCCTACGCCAAGCTTCCTTATACGGATGAGGCAGAGCTTCCCTTCACCGTTGCCAACGCCGACGATCCGCTCCTGATGGAAGCGATGAAGGACGTTCCCAACCTGCTCACCTACGGCATCGAAAAGAGCGCCGACTATACCGCGAAAAATATCAGCGAAAAGTCGGGCAGATATTCCTTCGATATATATAAAGGAGAAAGCTTCTTCACCCACGTCGATCTTTTCGTCGTCGGCTATCACCATATCTTCGGATCTCTCGCCTCTGCCATTGTCGGCGATATGCTCGGACTCACGCCCGCGGAGATCGGAGAAACGCTCTCCACCTTCCGCGGATTGCTCCGCCGCTTTGAATATAAGGGCGCGATCAACGAAGCCGAGATCTATATCGACTACGCGCACCACCCCAGAGAGCTGAGAGCAACGCTGAAGGCGGCAAGAGCGATGACCGAGGGCAGACTCCTTGCCTTCTTCGAGCCGCATACCTATTCCAGAACGGCATCCCTGTTTGACGAATTCGCGCAATCCTTCACCGATGCCGACCTGACCTATTTTCTCGATATTTACGCCGCCAGAGAGGTCAACGTCTACGGCGTTTCCTCCGAAAAGCTTGCCCTCGCCGTCGAAAACGCAAGCTACGTGCCCTCGTACGATGCCGCCGCAGAGCTGATCCGCAAAACCGTCCGTCCCGGCGATACCGTCATGATCCTCGGAGCGGGAACGGTGGACCGCATCGCAAAGATTCTTTTCCCGTAAATGATTTTGAAAAGCCCGACCGTGAAAGGTCGGGCTTCAGTGTGTCGATAAAGTCAGTTAAAAAATTCAGTTTCGTCAATTTCGCTAAAAGATGAGATGCTAAAAAGCCTTCCTCCGGGAGGTAGCGAAGCGGCATCGCGGTAGTGAATAAAAGCCTAAATGGCTTTTAGAGCCGCGATGTGACCGAGCCGCAGCGAGACGGTGGCACGCAAAGCGTGGTCTCCCCCGCTGATTTTCAAATCAGCGTACGCATCAGTCGTTTCACGCGCAAAGCGAACTTTGCTTCTGAAACTCCTTGCTTTGTGGGGTATCGCTTCATCAAAACAGCCATTTAGGCTATT
>JAFQOX010000123.1 GCA_017412045.1 Clostridia bacterium | reverse complement strand
GGAAGGAGCCCGCGTCACTTAAAATTTTGATCAAACTTGATGTTTACGCACTCTCCCTCAGTCTTTTGCTTCGCAAAATCCAGCTCCTACATTATGCTTCGCATAATGTGCAGAGGGAGCCTTTCCAGCTTTGTGCAACTATTTATTTTTGAATTTTCTACATGGCTTTTTCGACAGTCTGAAAAAGAAAAAAGCACGGCTTTGCCGTGCTTTTTTCTGAAGATAGAGTATGAAAAAGGAGTATAATGAAAAAGGTCGTAATTAATCGGCGTTCTTCTTTGCTTCCTCGATGATCTTCTGCGCGTTGAACATGGGGACCTCTTCGTAATCGGAGAAGTAGAGGGTATAGGAGCCTCTGCCCTGCGTGATCGCGCGGAGCTGGATCGCAAAGTCTGCCATTTCAGCCATGGGAGCTTCCGCTTCGATGACCTGCTCGCCGTGCTTTTCCGTGGGGGTCATGCCGAGCACTCTGCCGCGGCGCTTATTGATCGCACCCATGATGTCGCCGAGCATTTCGCTGGGCGCGTATACGTTCAGCTTGCCGACGGGCTCGAGAAGCACGGGGTTCGCTTTGGGAAGCGCTTCCTTATATGCGAGAGATGCCGCGATCTTGAACGCCATTTCGGAGGAGTCTACGGGATGGTAGGAGCCATCGGAGAGATCCGCCTTGAGGTTCACGACGGGATAGCCCGCGAGAACGCCCTTCTGCATGGATTCCAGCAAGCCCTTTTCAACGGCGGGATAATAGTTCTTGGGAACGGAACCGCCGACGACGGATTGCGTGAATTCCAGACCGGGATTGATACCGGGAGAGAAGGTCATCTTGACGTGACCGTACTGACCGTGACCGCCGGACTGCTTCTTGTGCTTGCCTTCCACTTCCACTCTCTTTTTGATGGTTTCGCGGTACGCGATCTTGGGCGTGGAGAGAACGACGGAAACGCCGAAGCGGGATTTCAGCCTGGAAACGGCAACGTCGAGATGGATATCGCCCTGACCGGAGATCAGAAGCTGCTTGGTTTCGGGATTGTTTTCATATTTGAGCGTACGGTCCTCCTCGAGGAGTTTGCCGATGCCCTGCGCGATCTTATCCTCATCGCCCTTGGCTTTGGGGGCGATCGCCATCTGATAGAAGGATTCGGGATATACGATCTTTTTGAAGGGGAGCGGATTCTCCATCTGAGAAAGCGTATCGTTGGTATTGGTATTGTTCAGCTTTGCGGTCATACCGATGTCGCCCATGGAGAGCATTTTGACCTCGGTCTGCTTCTTGCCGCAAACGGTATAGATACGGGTAAGCTTTTCGTCCTGACCCGTGGTGACGTTCTTCAAAACGGAATCGCTGTAAAGCTCACCGCCGATGACCTTGAAGAAGGACATCTTACCGACGAACGGGTCTGCGACGGTTTTGAATACGAAGAGGGAAGCGGGACCGTGCTCACGGACGGGACGTTCGATTTCCGTATCGCCGTCGATGACGATTTCCGCCTTATGATATACGGGGCTGGGAAGCGTGTCCACGATAACGTCGAGGAGCAGACGCACGCCGCAAAGGTTGGTTGCGGAGCCGCAGACGACGGGCGCGATGTCACCGCGGAGAATACCGTCGTGGAGCGCAGCCACGATTTCTTCCTTGGTGATGCGTTCGCCTTCAAAGAATTTATCCATCAGCTCTTCGCTCGTGGAAGCGACCGCTTCGTGGAGCATACTGAGACATCTTTCGATTCTTTCCTCGTTACCCGCGGGGATTTCGATCGGCTGACCGTCTCTGCCGTGCGCAAACGCAACGGCTCTCATATCAATGAGGTCAAGCAGACCGACGATATCGTCGCCTTCGAGAAGCGGAATTACGACGGGACAAATGGAATTGCCGAATTTTTCGTGCATTTCCAGGAATACTTTTCTGAAACGGGTTTCGGGGTCGTCGCATTTGTTGATGAAGAATGCGCGGGGCATCTTATCCTTGCAAACGAGATCCCATGCGATTTCGGTGCCGACCTCAACGCCTGCCTTACCGTCAACGACGATCAGAGCGCTGCCGGCAACGCGGAGAGCCTGAAGCACCTCGCCCTGGAAATCGAGATATCCGGGCGTATCAATGATATTGATCTTCGTGCCGTTATGCATAACGGGAGCGACGGAAGCGGAAAGGGTAAAGCCTCTCTTGATCTCTTCCTGATCAAAGTCACAAACGGTATTGCCTTCCGAGGGCTTACCGAGTCTGTCGGTTTCTTTTTTGATATAAAGCATAGCTTCTGCAAGCGAAGTTTTACCGCTTGCGCCGTGTCCAAGCAAGCATACGTTGCGAATGTCTCTGGAGTGAATCTTTTCCATATATAAATCCGTTCCTTTCGGTAAATCTTAGTTCGCGGTGATATTTCCCCGTTGCCGCCGACGATGTGTATAGAGGCTCGCTCGGACGGGCAACGAGGAAATCTGAAGGAAGTTTTCAAATATCTGAAAACCCGACTGTTATTATTATATCGCAGGATTTCCCGATATGCAAGGGCTTTTTTTGTTTTTATTGCCTTATAAACATAGAATTTGACCTTTTTCTTTTGTCTAAATTGAACAATAAAAATTCTGTTTTCAAAAAATTTTTTTGTCAAAAAAAGGTTTGCGAAAAAAGATATTGACATCGAAAAAAGGATATGATAAAATAATATCGTTGCGGAGCATTTTTGACGCAACCGAAAAAAGAACGGCTTCGGCGCCGCGCGGTCAGCGGACGCAGAACGAAACGCGCCGTTCCAATTATAATAGAAAGGTTTGGTATCACCATGGAAATCACAAAAGAAAGCATCATTGGCGATATTCTTGATTTTGATCCCACGACGGCAATCTACTTCCTCGAGATCGGTATGCACTGCCTCGGCTGCCCCGCTTCCCGTATGGAAAGCCTCGAAGAAGCTTGCATCGTTCACGGCACTGACGTTGACGATCTCGTTGCAAAGCTCAACGCGCATTTCGCGGGCAAATAAGTAAAGCAACAATGAAACCCCTTCCCGTCTGCGGACGCGAAGGGGTATCTGTTCATAAGGGATACCCCCGATTGAGGCAATGTCGTCAACTTAACGTTGACAACATTGCAGTGATATATTTCGCCATAGGCGAAATGTGATATTTGAGCTCTGCCCAAGTGATATTCGCGCTATGCGCGATTGATATATTCCGCCGATAGCGGAATGTTAAGGTAGAAATTCGCTATACGAATTTCAAAATTATTATATTTTTTCTTAAGTTGACGACATTGCCCGATTGAGGGACCGCGCGTTTTTCGATCGGCAAATCGAAAGAAAGGCAAAGCCACAATATATGAATAAAACGAAAATCGATGCGCGTCTGCTGGCGGTCGCGGATCTCGTTTCCGACGGCGCGTATCTCGCCGACGTCGGCACGGATCACGCTTATTTGCCGCTCTATCTGGCGGAACGCGGAAAGCTTTCGGGAGCCGTCGCCTCCGATATCCATAAAGGGCCCTTGGAAAGCGCAGACAAAAATATCAGAGAAGCCGGCTTCTCCGATCTGATCCACACCGTCCTGACGGACGGATTGCAGGGCATTGAGGCTTATCCCGTCACGGATATCGTCATCGCCGGCATGGGCGGACTGATGATCAGGGGCATTCTGGAAAAGGCAAGCGCCTTCAAGAAAAATTCTCCCCGCTTCATTTTACAGCCGATGCAGCATATCCCCGAGCTTCGGCGTTATCTCGGAGAAAACGGATTTTCCATTCAGAAAGAAACGCAAGCCCTTGCGGAGGGTAAATTTTATCAGATCCTTCTGTGCGTATACGACGGAACCGTACGAAGCTATACCGACGCCGAGCTTTTGCTCGGACGATACAATATGGAGCATAAAAAAGAAAATAAGGAAAACTTCCGCCGCCTCTGCGAAAGACAAATGGATATCCTCCGCGAAAAGATCAGGGGCTTGGAAAAAGGAAACCATTCCGCAGAGAAGGAAAAAGCATTATACGGCGCAATTGCCGAGGAATTACTTGATTTATAAGAAAGGAATCGCTTATGCCTACCGTTGCAGAAATCTACCGACATCTGAATACCGTTTTACCCACCTCGCTCTCCTGCGATTGGGATAACGACGGTTTGATGGTTTGCGCCTCTCCCGATACCGAGGTGAAAAAAATTCTGCTTGCGCTGGACGTCACCCCCGCCGTCACGGAATACGCAAAGCAGATCGGCGCACAGCTCATCATTTCCCACCATCCGCTGATCTTTTCGGGCATCCGCCGTATGGACGGCCACGACGGAACGACACGCAAGGTCATCTCCCTGCTGCAAAGCAATATCGCCGTCATGAGCTTTCACACGCGTCTGGACGCGGCGGACGGCGGCGTCAACGATATTTTAGCAAGCCTTTTTCAACTCTCCGACGTGGAAAAATTCGGCGTGGAAGGCGATACCGCCGCCAGAATCGGCACGCTCCCCAAGCCCATGGCGTTCGAGGACTTCTGCCGTCTCGTCAAGGACGTACTCGGCGCGCCCGCCGTCTGCGGAGCAAAAGGAAACGAAACCGTTTCCCGTCTGGCTGTGCTCGGCGGTTCGGGAAAGGATTATATCCGCGAAGCGCAGAAAATGGGCGCGGATACCTATCTGACGGGCGAGGTGAACTACAACTATCTGCTGGAAGCCGCAGAAAACGGACTTTCCGTCGTCACGGCGGGACACTACCATACGGAAGCACCCTGTGCCGCATTTTTTGAAAAAACGCTGACGGAAGCCTTCGGCGCGTTTGAATTCGTACGCTTTCCCGACGGCTGTGAATTTTTCTATTGTTGATAAAAAAGCGGCGAATCGCCGCTGATGGTTGCCGCCGTATTGCAGTTTGTTCTGATTTTGTTCCTTATTCGACGGCGGAGCCGTTTTACGCAATTTCCTATAGTGTAAAAAAGCGGGCAACGCCCGCTGGAAAACTGCTTGCTCTGCAAGCTGTGTGCTCGCCTATCGCAGTTAAGACTGTATCCAAACGATATAAACGGCGAGGTTC
>JAFQOX010000122.1 GCA_017412045.1 Clostridia bacterium | reverse complement strand
CTTTTTCTTCATGTCTTTATCGATAAGGATCTTCCATAATTTCTTATAGCTGACTGCCATCTTTTACTCCTTCCGCGACCTTGAGTCGAGGTTATTATTATACATTTTTTATTATATCACAAAATTCGTCATTTATCAAGTTCAAATCGAGGTTTAACTAAATTTATTTTAGTTTTTTCAGCATCGAGCTAATTCGCAAAAAATGATCACCGACAGATGTGCTGACCTATCTGCACACATGGATATGATCATGCCGAACACCCCCTTTTCTTTGACTACAGCATCCCAAATTTTTATCCTCGAAACCTCTTGACAAACGCTCTCGTAAGAGTTACAATACAACACCCCCAGGCATGTAAAACCTTCAAGAAACCGACCACATGCTCTGACCACAATCGCCCTACAAAAACAAAAAAGCCGCTACATATGTGCGGCAAGAAAAATGGGCATAAGGATAACTACGCTGTACCCCAAAAATTCTTGCGTGATCGCAAATATGTAACGGCTTTCAACATTTCCTGCATATAGGCAAATTTCTCGTCCGTAAAAGCGCCGTTGGATGCGGAAATGAAGAGGGGGGTGCCGCTCTTGGCAAGGAGTGAACCCATTCCTTATTGAGAGTGAAAGGGATCTTGCCCTTGATAAAGCCTGCACAGTTGGCATCTACCATGTAAAACTTACCGTTCTGCGGCAAACGGAAGGCGAGAGTATTGACGCCCATACGACGTGTTCTGTTAAAGTCCACACCACTGGTATCGTCGCCTATGCGGTTGATTTGGCAAAGACCTGCTGTTAGATGAGACACGCAGTTACAACCGAGGATATTTGCCGTTTTGCCATATTCCGGTGCGGAAAAAACTACAAAAAGGCGAGCACTTTGACGCAGCAACACGCCGCTTTTTTATCGAATATCGTAAACGCTTCTCAAACGGAGCGTTCGGGGATTTCCTTTGAGAATCTTTACTCTCTTCTCTCCTGCGTTGATATCGAAATAGTTATCCGAAAGAATCATGTCGCAATCAGGCGAATCGATCTCTACGCTCTTTGCGTAATTTTTTGCAGAGATCACGATCTCATCGTCTTCAATTCTTGCTTGCAATTCGGGATTTCTGAATTTGAAATGCTTGGGGGCGGTAAAGAGTACACTGCCCTCCGATACCATTTCTCCCCCAACGATCAATTCATACGAATAATAGTGATTCAGAACGTCGGTCTTGCAAAAATCAACCTCATCCAATGTCAAAACGGAAAAAGGCGCAACCGTAACGGTCTGACGGTAGGTTTTGAGTATCTTTCCGCAGTTATCACGCAGATAGGAAAAAACCTCTCCGCTTACAGTTTCGCGCGTATCATTGGTAACGGAAAGTTGCGCCTTGGTTTCGTAATCATAATAATCGGGCTCCATAATCACGTGCGGACGGGTCGTAGTCTCCCCAACCTCCGCGCAGGAGAGCAAAACGGGAGAATAGAAGCGCTTTGCGTAATAGTGGAGCGCTTTGAGTCTTCCGTAATAGTCGATGCTTGACCAGGATGCCGTCGGCCAGATGTCGTTGAGCTGCCAATAAAGAGTGCCCATACATCTTCCACGTTCTCTGCGAAGATGCTCGACGCCGTATCGCATCGCCTCGGCTTGCAAAAGCTGCGACGCATAGATCAATGTGCCGAAATCGTTGGGATAGAGATACGTTTGCGACAGATAATTGATGATCTTACCGTTTGCGCCCGCATTTCTCTGATGCATCTCCATCACTCTCGAAAAGATGTTACGATCCTCGGGAAGCGTGATCGCTTGAATGGTTTTTTCACTCGGGAACGACTGAAAACCGAACTCGGAAAGATAACGGAAATGGTGATTTCTGTACTCCGCAAACGGCTTGTTTTGATGCCATACGTCCCAGTAATGCGTGTCGCCAAAGTTTTCGTTTCTGGGATCAACAAATCTTCCGATGGTAATGGGCGAGGTGTGAATATACGGGATCTCAGGACAAACCTCTTTTGCAATATCCGCGATCACCTCTTCAAAAAGCTCGATATTGACAGGGATGCAACGGTCTGTGATCGACGTTCCGCTTGTCCTTGCATTGCAATGCTCTACCTCGTTGTTTCCGCAAATGACCGCGATCGAAGGGTGATGGCGCAACCGCTCCAGATTTTGCCGAACCTCCGTTTTGATATTCGCAAGCATCTTCTCATCGGGATAATACAACGTGCAGGCAAAGGCAAGGTCAAAGAACACAACCAATCCCAGCTCGTCGCAAATATCAAAGAAATAATTTTCGGGATAATATCCACCGCCCCATACGCGGATTGCATTGAAATTGGCATCCGCGCAAAGCGTGAGAAGCTGTCCGGAACGCTCCTTTGAACAACGGGAAAGGATGTTATCCTCGGGAATGTAATCCGCGCCCATCGCAAAAAAGCGAACGCCGTTACATTCGTGTGTAAAGCTGACACCCCATTTGTCCTTTTCACGAATCAGATCCAAAGTACGCAGACCGATCCTGCGTTCCGTAACATCGCAAACGCCGTTTTCATCGGTCAACTCCGCACGTACCGTGTAAAGCGGCCGCTCGCCCAAGCCGCGCGGCCACCAAAGCTCGGGATTCGGAACCTCCCACGTCTGATTTGCAGGAATGGTATATTGCGTCGTACCGTCGGGACATATGACGGTAACGCGCATTTCGGCAGAAGCATCGGCGGTAACGAGAGGTGTGAGGAACACCTTTCCTTGCTCGTGCTTTTGTTCAATTTTAAAGTCGGTTATTCTTGCGGAATCCTTTGTAATCAAAGAAACCGCGCGCCAGATCCCCATATCGGGCAGATACGGACCCCAATCCCAACCCAGCATACAGTGCGCCTTACGGATATATCCAAAGCCTGCCAATGCAAGGATGCCTTTATAGAGCGGCAGTTCCTTGTGCTTTTTCTTGATATGGGTATGAATTTCGCGGCAGGTAACGCGCAAAACGTTCTCACCCGAAAGGAGCGCATCCGTCACGTCGAATTCATACGTAACGTGCATATCATCCGTATATGCGATATGCTTTCCGTTGAGTTCAATATCGCAAAACGTATCCAGCCCCTCAAATCGAAGAAGATGCGGATATGCATCCTTTTCAAAGTCAAAGCGTTTTTCAAAAACATAATCGTGATGTGTCAATGCAAACGCCTTGAATTCGTTATCACGGTAGTACGGGTCTTCCATTAACCCCGCATCGAGCAAAAACGAATACAGAGAGCCGGGGATCGTCCCTTCACAATCAAATCCGTTGCCCGTCATTCTCCATTTTCCGCACAAAGACAGTGTTTTCATAAAAACCTCCCGTATTTTTCTTGATATTTATATTATATTATGATATAATTCATTTATCAATGGATTATATTCCTTTTTATTTATACTATATGACTGAAAGGAAATGCAATGGATTTTATCGTATACGGAATCGATTATCACCATAAACCGGGTGAATTTTGTTTGAAAAAAGTATCCCCCTATTATTTCATCGGTTGTTTCCGAACGGATTACATCGCAGAGATCAGCGACGTCACGGTCCGAGGCAAGGCGGGCGACTATCTGATACTTGAACCCGGACAAATCGTTTATCACGGTCCGACGCCCGAAGCAACCAAAGGATTTCGCAACGATTGGCTTCACGTAGGCGGCGATGAGCTTCGAGAGTTGTTCGCAAAATATCCCCTGCCTCTGAACACACCGTTTCACGTAGACGGTTCATTTTATCTGGCATCTGCGATCGAAAAGATCCACCGCGAACGATCCTTTCTCCTGCCCGGGTATGAGGATAAATGCGATATGATCATGACGGGCGCGCTGATCGACCTCTACCGCGCGTTTACAAGAAGCAACCAATTGACGCCTGAAAATAAACTCGAATATGCGCGCGGCGAAATCATGAAGGAATATCCCAAGCAATGGAGCCTGGAGAATATGGCAAAGCTGAGCGGCTATTCTCCGAGCCGTTTTTTGGCATTGTACAGAGAATTTTACGGCACGTCTCCCGTCAATGACCTGATCCAATACCGAGTTGAACAAGCGAAGCGGCTCATGCTTTACAGCAATATGAGGCTGAACGAGATTGCCGAGGCGGTCGGTTTTTCCTCGATCTATTATTTTTCCAAATGCTTCAAAAAAACGGCAGGCGTGTCGCCTACCGTTTATAAAAGAAACAATTTGTCATAAAACAAGCCTCAATCACAGAAACGCCGTATATGGAATCACGCGGAACAAAAAAATGGAGTCCACCCGGTGCTTGACAAATCTTAACCGTAATACTTATCTATTCCACCGAATCCAACAATCAATTTCCCTTCGCGAGTCTTTTTTATAAAGCTTTCCAATCTCTTTTTGAACTCGTCGGGCCGCTTTCTTGCCGCATCGATGTATGCGATACGAATGCGTTTATACGGCTCAGATAATTTTTCGTAGTTTTCCCATGCGACGGCATCTTTCTTTACGGCATCGAGTATATCACTTGGAAAAACGTACGGTGCGCGAATCAAGGGAATCACACGATTCCGCACGCTTGGGTGGAGCATCCCTTGCCCGTCAAGCCAAATCAGTCTTTCTATGTTTGGGCGTGAATAGGGACTGTCTTTCTTTCTTGGCGTAAACCTTTGTGCGCGATGCATAGGATCGATGTGCTTGATGGTACTGTCGATCCAACCGAAGCAAAGCGCTTCTTCCACCGCATCATTGTAAGAAAGTGCCCGATCGCCCGATTCCTTCATCGGAAACACAAACCAAATTTCACTTTCCGTTTCAAAGTGCTCGGCAAGCCACTCACGCCAGATTGTTCGTTCACTTGTATAAAATAATTTCATTTTTAATTTTAAATACTTGAATCGGTCGTTTTTTTCTTCATGGAACGCGCGAGATACAAAGCGTAAGTCCCCGTTATCACGGTCAGCAAAAACGCAGTCAATATTCTCGTTTCATTCGTTACGCCCGTTTCATCGGCAAAGACACTGAGCGAGTTAAAGACACCGTGAGCGGCAATACAAACGATCAAGCTTTTTGATTTGCAATACATCATCACAAACATAAACCCTGCCGCAGTCGCATATACCACCTGAAGCAGATTGTGAAGCAATACCGTGCCCGATCCGTTGATCAGATTGATAATATGCCCGAAGCCGAACGTCACACTCGAAACGATAACGGCGGCTTTCACGTTGTCTTTTCGCATTGCCTCAAAGAGAAGCCCTCGGAAAATCACTTCCTCGAGAAAGCCGACGCAAAGCATCGTCAGAATATAAAGCACCGTTTCAAGCGCGCCGTAATTCAAAGTCACGCCATACCAAAGATTGGCGCTCAGCATGATAAGGATCGGTACGTAGTACAGCATAGACCTCGCAGGGGTCTTGGATAAACAAAGTCCGTAATCCGAACAAAGTCCGTTTTTCTTCAAAAACAGCAGGAGCGTTGCCACAAGGAAAACGCTGATGGCAAGCGTCACCGATTTCTCGATGCCGATCCACGCGGAAAGAGAATCTCCTGCGGACATCAGTATACAGTAGGCAATAATCCACGAGACGGCAAACCATATTTTGCTTTTATCGTATAGCTTCTTTAAAATGAGGAACGGTGTTATCTTCATATTTCTTCAAATTCCAAGCTCTGCACAATTGAATCCTGTAAAACCGCTATTATACGAACAACTGCTCATGAGCCCCTCCTGTTTACGATTTAGAGTGGTTTTATTTCATTATACTATTTTTTGCATGAAATTGCAAGGGCAAATCTCATCCATAGCGCAACCAATCGCTATCAATTTTGGACAATACCTGCACGAAAGAAGTTGATCCATCAACCTATTATTTCTTTTTATGAAATCAAGGATATGCTATTGACATTCCATATTTTTATGCTATACTGCAAGTGCAAAAATTTATTTTTGGAGGTTATGATGTCAACCGTTAAGATCGTAAGCTTTAATCTTCGCTGTGTATGGAAGGGAGACGGCATCAATGCGTTTATCTTCCGCGCAGGCATGATCTACGATAAGATCATGCGCGAGATGCCCGACGTGCTCGCTTTTCAGGAAATGTCCGTCGATCATCTCAAGCTGCTGCAAAGAATGCTGCCCGAGTATGCTTTTTGCGGACAATTCCGTAGCGTAAACTATACGGGAGAGGGCATTTTTACGGCAGTCCGAAGGGCTGTATGGGATGTGATCGCATACGAGACCTTCTGGATCAGCCCCACACCTTACGTCGCAGGCTCCCGCTTTGAGGATCAGAGCGATTGCCCGAGAATCTGCGTTGTGACGCAGATCCGGCACAAGAAAACGGGCAAAATGCTCCGTCTGTACAACATCCATCTCGACCATATCTCTGACGTGGCGCGCATCAAGGGGATCCGCTGTGTCTTTGAAAAAATGGAAGAATTCAACGGTAAGCTTCCACTCCCGTCCCTCATTCTGGGCGATTACAACGCGTATCCCGACAGCGAAACGATCCGCTTCTGTAATAATTACAGCACTCCCGCCATGTTTGACGTCACAAAAGAAATTCCCGTAACCTTTCACGATTATGGGAAACGCGGCGTGAAGATCGATTATATCTACGTGACCGAGGAGCTGAAGCGCGCATTTCTTGCGTCCGGCATCTGGTCGGACGAGAGAGAAGG
Source organism: Clostridia bacterium (assembly GCA_017412045.1). Lineage (GTDB taxonomy): Bacteria > Bacillota > Clostridia > Oscillospirales > CAG-272 > QALR01. The sequence goes on along the minus strand of JAFQOX010000122.1, from coordinate 50,472 downwards.
CATCTATCTTTCCGATCATTATCCCGTCTGGGCAGAGTTTGCAACGGAGGCTTTATAAACCTGTTACCCTACGTGCCAAATACAGGAAACCGTAATGTCAACCTTATTCTTCACCATATCATGATGGAGAACCATTTGGAAAACGCCGAGGAGAATAACATATGAAAAAGAATCTACATCTGATCTGCAACGCGCACATTGACCCCGTTTGGCAATGGGAATGGGAGGAGGGCGCTTGCGAAACGCTCTCCACCTTCCGCGTGGCGGCAAAATTCTGCCGAGAGTTCGACGGCTTTATTTTCTGTCATAACGAAGCGATCCTTTATAGGTGGGTCGAAGAATACGAGCCTGCGCTTTTCGAAGAGATCCGTGAGCTTGTGAAGCTCGGGAAATGGCATATCATGGGAGGATGGCATCTTCAGCCGGATTGCAATATACCCTCCGGTGAGGGATTTGTGCGCAACATTCTGGCAGGACGCCAATATTTCCTGGAAAAATTCGGTGTCGCTCCGACGACCGCCATCAATTTTGACCCCTTCGGTCATACGAGAGGGCTCGTACAGATTATGGCGAAATCGGGCTACGACAGCTATCTCTTCTGCCGTCCGTACAAAACCTTCCGCAAGCTCCCCTCCGAGCAATTCACCTGGGTAGGATATGACGGCTCCGAAATTACGGGCACACGCGTAGCCGCAGGCTATAATTCCCAAAAAGGGAAAGCAACGGAAAAAATCGGCAGAACGGCGGACGAACTGAAAAATACTGCTGCCACACGGAGCGTTTGCCTTTGGGGTATCGGCAATCACGGCGGCGGACCCTCTCACGAGGACCTCGTCCGCATCGGCGCGAAGCTTGCCGAGTGGGAAAACAACGGCGTTCACGTGATCCATTCCACGCCGGAGGCGTATTTTGCAGATCTGTGTACCTCGGACACCGCACTGCCTCGATACGAAGGAGATATGAACTTGTGGGCACCCGGGTGCTACACCAGCCAAGTAAAAGTAAAGCAAAAATACCGTCAGCTGGAAAATGAGTTTTTCGCTTGTGAAAAGATGTGCTCTGCGCTCTGTGCCGACTCGGATTTTTCTTATCCCGAAAAAGAATTTTCCGAAGTCCTCTATGATCTTCTCATGATCCAATTTCACGATGCTTTGCCGGGATCTTCGATTCAGCCGGTAGAGGAAATGGCGATCCGCATGGCAGATCACGGACTCGAGATTCTTTCCCGTTTGCGCGCAAAGGCATTTTTCAAGTTCTGCCAAAATCAGAAAGCCGCCAAGGACGGAGAGATCCCGATCATGGCGTATAATCCGCATCCTTATTCCGTTGAAGGTGATTTCGAATGCGAATTCGTGCTTGCCGATCAGAACCGTACGGGCACGTTTTATTTGCCGAAGGTGTTCCGAGACGAAAAAGAAATTCCGTCTCAGCCCGCCAAGGAAGCATCGAACATCCCCATTGACTGGCGTAAAAAGGTCGTATTTCACGCGAAGCTGCCGCCCATGCAAATTTCCCGCTTCGATTGCAGGCTTGAGGAGCTTCCCACAAAGCCCGCAGTGATTCCAAAGGAAAATGCCGATCATTTTCTCATTGACGGAAACGGTATGCAGGTCAAGATCAACAAGAAAACCGGTCTTATGGACTCTTGCACGGTCAACGGCAATGAATATCTCTGTCAAAATGCAATGTCCATCGACGTATACCGCGACGATGAGGATCCTTGGGGCATGAGAGTTCGCGGTTGGAATGAAAAAATCGGCTCGTTTACGCTCCTTTCGCCCGAGGACGGTAGCGCCTATTCTTCACTTGATACGGTGATCCCGTCCGTTCGTTTCATCGAAGACGGTCCCGTTCGTGCCACAGTGGAAGCAATATTCGCTTATTCTGCTTCAAAGGCGGTCGTTCGCTATTATATTTCCAAGCATACGCCTTCCGTGGAGTTGGAGATCCGTATTCTGAATACGGATACCGAAAAGCTCTACAAGCTTGCGATTCCGTACGCCATGGAGAACGTTCGTGCTTTCTCCGAGGTTGCGTTTGGAGAAGAACCATTTAAGCTGGACCACGATGAAAATATTCATCATCAATACGTTCGCCTGGAAGGTGACGGTCAGCAGACCATCAACGTGTATAATTCAGGTATTTACGCTTCTTCCCTGAAGGAAAATACGCTCCTCGTTTCCTTGATGCGCTCTCCCGCATACTGTGCGCATCCCGTCGGCGACGCACAGATCTTGCCACAGGACAGACATTCCGCGTTTATCGACCAAGGCGAACGCATCTTTCACTTGAAACTGACCTTTGGTCAAGAGGCGGCATCCAACGGCGTTGCCGCGCAGATCTATAACGAAAAGCCGACGGTTCTTTCGTTCTTCCCTTCGGGCAAGTATGCGAGCGAGCGGCAACAAGAACCGCCATTCCGACTTGACAGCGAAAAAATCGTGCTTTCCTCCTTTAAAAAGGCGGAAAACGGTGGAGGGTTTATTCTTAGACTCTTCAATCCCGAAAGCATGCCTGCATCTTGCCGTATCCGTTCCAAAAGATGGAATTTTGATCGGGAGATTTCGTTCGGTGCGTTTGAGGTAAAAACCTTCCGCGCATCCGATGACCAATGGGAAGAATGCAATATGATGGAAGGGCTGATCGTATAACGCTCACTTTGATCATAAAGACAGCTCTCACGTTTGAGAACAGGAGTTGATTTTCTTTGCTCATAACAGACGACAAATTTTTCGGAGAGGTTTTGAATCCGAATATTCCCGCGCTTTCCGATCTGCAAACGGTTTACCGTGAAAAAGGGCTTGCTGCCGCAGAAAAGCAGTTTGCCGATTATATCCGAAGCGCGCTGACACCTGAAGTATATTTTCAGATTCCCTATTACGAAAGAGAAAATGCTTGGGCTTATCCGCATGAAAGCGATATGGAAGCCGCCGAACGCATTCTTTCGGGCTCGCTGATGGCCTGCGGATATATGCATACGTTTCCAAACGGAATCATCGATTGGGAATGCAATCCCACCTATAACAGCTATGCGGAATGGACGTGGCAGCTTTCGCGCCATCACGAATTCCGATGTCTGGGTAAATGTTACCGCGATACGGGAAACGAAAAATTCGCAAAAGGCTTCGTAGATCTTCTGACGAGCTGGTGCGAACAAGCCATTTGTCCCGAAAACGCAAACCCCTATACGACAAAATGCTGGAGAACCATTGAGGCGGGAATCCGCATGACGAAAAACTGGCATTACGCATTTTTCGCTTGCTACCGCTCATCCCACATGACAGACCACGTCATCACCGTCTATATGAAATCCATATGGGAGCACGCCTTCCGTCTGCTTCATTTCAGCACGAAGGCCAATTGGCTGATCATGGAAATGTCCGGACTTGCGCACATTGCCATGCTATATCCGTTTTTCCGTGACGCAAAGCTTTGGGGCGATCACGCCTTCCGCGTACTGGAGGAGGAGCTGGAACGGCAGGTCTATCCCGACGGATTTCAGTACGAGCTCAGCACGGGCTACCACAACGTAGTCGTTCAGAATTGCCATTGGGTGCTTTGTACGGCAAAGGCGATCGGATATCCGATCCCGACGATGCTGACTGCCCGTTTGGAAACGCTTTTCGAACTGAACGTCAAGCTCTGCTGTCCCGACGGACGGCTTCCCGACCTCAATGACGGCGGTCGCGCCCTCATTTCCTTCTGGTGTGAGATGGGTCTTACCTATTTTCCGCAAAACGAAGTCCTCCGTTATTTTGCAACCGAGGGAAAAGAAGGAAGGCTCCCCTCCTTTGACAGCATTGCCCTTCCCTACGCAGGTATGGCAGTCATGCGCACGGGATGGAGCAAAAACGACGTCTGGCTTTTTCTGGATGCAGGCCCCTTTGGAAGCAATCATCAGCACGAGGACAAGCTGAACGTACTCATGCACGCTTACGGAAAAGCTGTCTTGCGCGATTGCGGCAACTATGAATACGACACCTCCGAAATGAGGAAATTCATCCTTTCCTCCCGTGCGCACAACTGCTCCATGGCGGACGGTCTGGCGCAGTGCAGGCGGAGAAATTACCGCTGGAAGCCCGAAATGATCGCTTGGAAATCCGATATGAAATGGCGCTTCACGGAGAATTGGGACAGCGCCGAGGGCGTTTACGACGAGGGCTACGGCGAAGAGGGACTTGCCGTCATTCACAAACGCAAGGTTATTTTCTTCAAAAAAGGAATCGGAGGCACGCTTCCCTTTGCCGTCGTTTGCGACAGACTCTTTTCCGATGACGGCAAAGAGCACACCTTTACCGTTTCTTATCAGATGGACGTTCAGCCCTATACGGCAAACGGCTGTACCTTCACGGCGGATATGGGAGACGGTATCCGCATGAGCATGATTTCCTCCGTGCCACCCGAAATCGTTCTCGGACAAAAAGAGCCCTTTTATATGGGATGGCGCCCCGTTCGTTCCCCGATCGAGCACGAACACGCCGCCGCGCCCTGCTTATGCTACGCCGATACGGGAACGGAAACGCGCATTGTTACCGTTCTGTATCCATCCGACCGCGGCAACGCCGATCTGCAAGCGGTATACGCTTCCAAAAATCCCGCGGAAACGGAAATCCGTCTCCTGCTTCATGACGGACGGTGCATTCGGATCTTTGAAACCGATTATCCCTGCGGAGAAAGTGACGAAGCGCCGAGCGTACGCTAAAGACTGCAAATCGACAGATCCATCAATATATCCCCGGCACACTAACAATAAAAGGTACATGAAAAAACATGTACCTTTTTAATTTATAGGATATTGTTCAAATCTGCTCTTGTGTTATCGTTCAAAAAGCGGAAGGAGTACAGATCTGCATCGCGAAACGTGAATTCGATGACGACTTTTTCTCCGGAAAGCGCGCCGAGATCGCCCTCGAAAGGAACGATGCGATTCAGACTGTTTCCGAAAATTTCAACGGAAGTGAGAATATTATCGTCCGAATGGATCGTGATATAGACGTATCCGCGGGCGGACGTGGCAAAATTCAGCTCCATTGCATTGCCCTCAAAGACGATAGGACGGGTAAAGATCTTCTTTTCCGCATAGGGTGCATGGAAAGAAGCGAAGCCATCCTTTCGGATGGTATAACGGCGAAGCTCCGCAGGCTCGCCGCTCCAATGCTTTTCATAGCAGTAGAGAGAATATTCATCGGGTGCCCAGGCAAGCGCGCTCTTCGTTTCCACGAGTCCCGTTGCGGGATAACAGTCTCCGTAAAACCAATTATAGCGTTGCTCGATTTCGGGAGCAATGAAGGCTTCATCAAAGCGATGAAAGTCTTTTCCATTCCGGGAGGACATGAAAAGCGTATCGGTAACGGTCAGTCCGTAGCGCGGATGGACCTTACAAAGTTTTTCGCGCCGTTCCCTGTTGGGCAGAGCGGCAACGTTATCCGTCCACGTCTTACGCTCCATATACCGCGAAGGAAATCCTATGAAAATATGAGGCGCACGGGGATAACGCTGGATCTCATTGGTGTAAAGAGGATAATCCTCCGCTCCGCCAAAATCAATCAACTCGGGAACGGTCCACGTTTTGAAGTCGTGAGAGGTCATCACGCGAACGTCGCGGATGGCGCTGTTCCAGCTTTTGCCCTTTTTACGGTCGTGGAAATCGCGGATATACGCGAAATAACAGTTCTTTTCAGGCGACCAGAAGGCAATATTATGCGTATCGAACTTACCAACGTCGGTCAACTTCCAGCCTTTTCGGAAACGGAGGCCGTCCGCGCTGACGTAACAGGAAAGCGATTTGTATTTGTCATGACCGATCGCTTTGAATTTTTCATCGGCAGGACAATCGGGATTTTCGTCCATAAAGACGTGCACCATATCGTCAAGCTCGCAGTTTGAAAAGTTAAGAATGATATTATTGTCGAACGATCCTTCAAATTCGCAAATGCCGAGATTCGGTCTCGTCCAATGCATGCCGTCCGTGCTTTCCAGACAGCATACGAAATGCTCTTTCTCCACAAGATGGGCGGTGCACTCCTTGTTCATCATCTCCCATGCGAGATAATAAGCGCGGTACGTATCACCGATTTTCACGATGGAATAACTGTTGCATCCGTCACCCTCCCAGGGGGCATCGTGGACGAATACGATTTCCTCGATACGAGGCTTGTGAAGCATAAGTTCAGCCGTGGTGCGGGAACGGTCAATGAGCGCTTCATCCCAAAAAACCTCTCTTCTCGAACCGATATGAACGGAATTCATAAATAACCTCCCTGAATTTTATAAAAGTTTTCGGCGGAGTGCCTGTTTTGCATTGTTTGAATGCAAGTAAGGTTTGGATAGGCAAGCAACTTCCACCGGGCGTTGCCCGCTTTTTATTGAAACAGATTTGACGACGAAATCACATCCGTATATGTTTTTTCCATATCAACGGCGGCAATCTGTCGTACCTCTATGAGCATTTCCGTGTCTTTCTTTGCAACTGCGCACAAAACAAACATTGACGTATCGTCTTCCATACAAAACAGCGAAGCAATCTGCGTTACTCTTTTGAGCGCGAATGCTCCGTTTTTCTTTTTCGGCGCCATTCTGACAATATGCGTTGCGGCTTTCTCGGTCCTGATCAACTCGTTTACTTTGGCAAACAAAGATGCTCTGTGCGCCACTTGGACACTCTCCAATATTTTTGCATTGTCCGAAACGGTGTACGTGTCCTGCCCATACTCATTGCTGCCACTCGGCTCATATTTGCCGGAAGCCACATCAACAGGGTCATAAAGGGGTCTTCCCACGTCTTTTCCGGAAAGGGCTTTTTTGAATTTCTTCAAGAGAGAGTTCATCTTCTTTTCCGTTTTGATCGTAAGTACAAAGGTTGTTCCGTCCACTTCGACCGTGACGATTTCATCGGGATTTACCACAAAATCCTTGTTGTCGTGAATTCCCTCATAAAAAGTCGGCGAAATGCCATCAATATGTTGATAGTGAAATGCGACGTCGTCCATTCCGCCGATCGTAATCCCGCTTGCTTCCTTCTTTGCGTTGTCTTGTTCATCGCTTTTCCATTTTGCAATGAGAGACTTATCCTTTTTGCTGTTGAATGCCCAAGAAACGTATTCGCCGCAGGAGTAGTCCATATAGCGATATTGCCATACATGATCCATAAAACTGCGATGCACATCGTTCAGAACATCGCTCTGGTCATCAAATTCTTCCTTGAAAGGGCTGACGGAGGAAAATCGATAACATACGGAAACAGCGTTTTCGCCAAAATCCTTATAAAAAACATACGAGCCATCCGCTCTGTCCCCATCAATGCCATTTGCAAGCCCGATAAATTTGATATCGGGGATAGAGGCAAACGGAATTTCATCCGAAGAAATAACCTTTTCATATATTTCTTTGAACACGATTCCCGCTTTTACGATAGAAGCATCATAAATATCTGCTTTCTTATGATGATACGTAAACTCGATAAGCTCATAAGATTTGGGATCAAGCTTCGACAATGCTGCTTGAATGTTTGCGGCAGTCCCCTTCATTAAAGTGTTCATTAAAATGAACGTATTTTTCTTGGACATAATCATTTCTCCTTTTATTATTTTTTGATCTTTGGTCTTTTACGCCGCATCCGCAACCGCGGCTCGGCATATTCGTTATATTTCCTCGCGCAGCTCCTCCGGTGTCTTGCCGAAATGATTTTTAACCGCCAAATAAAATCCCGCGTAGGATTCGTAGCCAACCTTTTCAGCGATGCCAAGAAAGGGGAGGTCCGTGCGGCGAATCAGCAACTCGGCGGCTTCCATACGGCGCCGAACGATGAGCGTCTGATAGCTTTCAGCGAACAGGCGTCTGATCATACGGTCGGTCTGACGGCGGCACAGATTCAGCTGCGCGCACAAGCCGTCGATGGAGTTTGCCGCGGCATAATTGGTATTGATGTAATTCTCGATGAGCCAGCGCCGATCCGCGTCACTGCGAATGTCACCGGACATCAGCTTATCCACAGGAGGCTCGTTTAACGTAACGATATGCTCCGCTACGCGCAAAAACAGCATGGACAGGATGATTTTCTGCTTATGAAGCGACATTTCGTTGGCATACAGCTTCATCATCGAATCGAGATACGCCCCGATTTCCTCCGACTGAAAAATAAGCGGCTCACGCAACGTGCCGAAGATCATGCTGTAATACTGATATTCGGAAAAACTGCGATTCTGCTTTTCGCCGCGGAGCAGTGACAGTGAGAGTACCAGCCGTTTGTGCCTGCTTTCCGATGTGGCGTGCAAAAGTCCGGGCGGAACCAGGACGATATCGCCGGGATGAATCTCTCTCGTCTGCTCTGTCATCAGCCGAAAGCTACCCGACAGGGTATAGTGCAGTTCATAATGCTTGTGTGAATGAATATACGATCCCTTATCGGCAAAGGTCTCGCGAAGCGGACTGTTTCCCGAAAATATCACTCTCAGGTCGCCGATATCCGTTGTGATCAGCTGTGACGGCGCAAACTCCATAGCTCCCCCTATATTCAGATTAAATATTCGGACATAATCGGTATGAAATGTCCGCTCCGCTGATTTACATTCATCAGCGGCCATAGTATAATTATATCGAAATCACACGAAAGTGTCAATTGTTATTTTGAAAAGAGTCATTTTGGGCAACAGTGAGCGGATTTTCGAAAGTTCATGCAAGCTGACTTCGTCGCTTACCGGCATTTTCCTGCCATTCGGAAGATATATCTTTCCGGACATCCGAAAGCAAGCTCGCCGCCGTTGCCGACCAATCTCTTATCGGAGGAAGCTTTGAAATCTCATACGATCAAAAACATCCCGGATCAGGCGGAAGCCCGCAACATCGCCCGCCACCTGACCATGGAAATCATGAACTGTTTCGTCGCGCTCTTTATCGGCGGAACGCTCTGGCAGGGCTTACTGTTGCATAGCGGATGCAGCGCCACCGAAATCGGCACGCTGGGCGCCGTCGGACAGGCGGCGCAGGTGGCGGCGATGGGAATCAATATGGTGCTGTGTGACCGCTTCAAAAATCCCATCCTCGTCATGGCGTTGGGAAATCTGCCGATCATGCTCTTTTTCGGCGTGATCGCCACCCTTTGTTTTCTCGGAAAGACGGCGTTCACGTTTCCGATCCTGCTCGGCTGTGTGATTCTCTATTACGCCGCCTACGGATTTCGGTCGATTTTTGCCTACAAGATACCGTATCTGGTCATCCATATGGAGCATTACGGACGTCTGACCGCAGTTTCCGGTCTGGTATCCAATCTGTTCTGTATTGCCGTCAGCGTGGCGATCCCGTTATTTCTTGCCAAAGCGGAATATTTGAGCGGAATGCTGACGCTTTATAGCATCTGCGCGGTATTTGCCGGACTGACCGCGCTCATCAATGCGCGCATGAAGGTGATCGCTACGCCTCCATCATCCGAACGCCCGCGTTTTCGTGAGATGCTCTCGGACAAAAGCGTCACGCATCTTGCGCCCGCCAACTTTCTTCGCGGCATATCGTCGGGAATCATCCTCAGTTTGACGCTGGTGGCTTCTCATCTGTTCGAATTGGATTCCGTCGCGCTCTCATTGCTGGTCAGTCTGACCACGCTCGGCTCGGTGCTCGGCAATCTCGTCTATTCCGTCATGGGTAAGGCCAATCTTCTCAGCCGGCTCTGCCTCGGCGCAAGCGCCGTTCTGCTGATCTTCGGCTCCGCATCGGTGCTGGCGGGAAGCTGGACGAAATTCACCGTCCTTTTCGTCGTCGTTCAAATGGCTTACGTTATCGTCAACGGCACGATCCCCGTCATGCTGGCAAAAATCACGCCCTACCGCATCGTTGGCGGATGTACGTCACTGCGCATGATGGAAACGATGGCGGGAACGGCGCTCTCCGGATGGATCACGGGACTGGTGCTGGATCATTTTGACGGCTATATGCCCGCTCTGCTGCTCCTGCTGACCGCAGGTCTGGCGCAGCTCTACTGCGGCATCGCATATCACGTATTTTACCGAAAACCTCGAAAGGATTGATTTTTATGGAAGAACGCAAGCATCAACACGGTACGTTTCTATGCACGGATGCGCTCGGCAATCTTCAATGGGTGGAGCGCTTACCCGACGGACGGTTATTTTCACTGATGGAGCACGGAAAGCCGAACGGTCCGAGGTGCGCCGCACCCTGCTCGCAGTATTTGTTCGGACGCATCTCGGAGGACGGTGGAAAAACATGGAGCAAGCCGTATCTCCTCTATGAATGGCCCGATCCCGATACGGCGTGGTGTGTGCAGGGCTGGAAATCCGACCGCGACGGGCGCATCCACATATTTGCATCGGCAATTACCGTATACAATTATCAGAAAAACGAACTGGAGGGACATATTGCCTACATTCGCTTTGACAGCTTCCGCGGAGAAAATCCGCTCTATTCCGATATTCCCGCTCTTTACCGTTATACCGGCTCACTGAACAATCTGATCGAAGCGGAAAGCGGAAGACTTGTCGTTCCGTTTTCCACCTATATGGACGGGAAATTTGTGTCGAACACTATTTTTTCGGATGACTGTGGCGTTTCCTGGCGCGCGTCAAACGACGTTGTGATCACCGACACGGAAACGAACTGCGAATCGGGCGCGGTTGAGCCGGTCATCGCCGAGGTGAAGCCGGGCGTGCTGATTATGCTGATCCGTACGGTACTCAATCGGCTCTGGTATGCGGTATCCTATGACGGCGGCGAGAGCTGGAACGATCCCAAGCCCACCTCGCTCCCGTCCTCCAATGCGCCGGCAACGCTTCAAAAATTGCCCGACGGCCGTATTTTTCTCGCATGGAACGATTGCCTCGGACATCCGATGGGGAACGTCCGCTACAGCTCTGCGCGCCAATGTCTCCATGCGGCGATCTCAAACGACGGTCTGCGTACCATTCACGGCGCGCGGATCATCGTCAAAAAGGTGATCGGAGACCGCAACGACGTACACAACGCATATCCCACCACGGCAATGGCAAATGAAAAAGAGATCCTGCTCAAGCATTTTGAGGTCAACGGCAGGCTCGGCACGACGTGGAACGCAGTACAGGCATATCTGACGTTGCTGAATCCGGATTTTCTGACGGAAGCCGACGTGCGCGACAACTGGGCGGAATGGGTAAGCGATTTGGAAAAGACGGAGCGCGGCATCGTCATGCGCCCGACGGATGACGACACCGCGCACGCGATATGCAATTTCCCATACGGCACAAAAGGCAGAATCACGCTCAAAACGGCGGGCAAAATGCCGCACAGCTGCCGCGTACTGCTGTCCGACTGTTATCTCGATCGGCTGAATTTCATGCCGAACCGACGCGCCGAAGGATACGAAGAAGTGATCGGCACACCGTATACGGAGCTGAAGCCGGATTCCGCAGGCATATGGGAGATCGCATGGGATGAATCGACCGTCACGCTGTGCGTGAACGGCACAATCGTCCAAAAGAAACCGAAGCATTCGCACGGCTTCAATCATTTGACCGTGCTGTTTCATGGCAAGGGAGAGATAAACCTGACAGCATTCTCCGCGCACTCGGATGCGACTGCTTGGGAAACGGGAATTTCATATTAAATCATGTCCCAAATAAGCACCGCTATTACGATACGGGATCGTATCGCAATAGCGGTGCTTGCTTTGTTTTCAGGGCAACAGCATTTACTTTTTTCACTATGATTCGAATGTGAAAAAAATAAGATTTTTCATATTCGATCAGTTTGCAATATCGCTCGCCGAAGACGAATAAAACTGCCCAACTTCTTTATGAGAAGTTGGGCAAGCCTGCTCATTTCATTTTCAGAACACCGTCGTCCATTTTCAGCACGCTGTCCGCTTTCTCTGCGACCTCGGCGGCGTGGGTGATGACGATGACGCATTTGGCGTATTTGTGCGCGAGATCCGTGAGGATGCCGACGATGTTCATGCTGTTCTCGTTATCGAGATTCCCCGTCGGTTCGTCCGCGAGGATGATCTCGGGGTCAGCCGCGATGGCGCGGGCAACGGCGATTCTCTGCTGCTCGCCGCCCGAAAACTGCGTACTGCGCTTTCGGAACTGCTCTTTTTTGATGCCGACGAGCGAGAGCATTTTCTCGGCGCGGGCGCGTTTGTCTCCCTTGTATTTCGCAAGCTCCAGCGAAAGCTCCACGTTTTCCACGGCGGTCAGCTGAGGGAGCAGATAATAGCTCTGAAAGATCATGCCGATATGCTCGCGACGGAATTTGTCACGGTCCAGACCCCGCAGGCTTTCCCCTCGGTAAAAGACGTCGCCGTCCTTCGGTACGTCCAACCCTGCGATCAGAGACATTAAAGTGGATTTTCCGCTTCCCGAGCGTCCGACGATCGCGTAAATGACACCCGTTTCAAAGACGGCGGAGGCTTCCTTCAGGGCGTGGACCTTGCCCACTTTGGTAACGTAATCGTAAGATAACTGCTTTAACTCTAAAATCTTCATCGTTTTTCCTCCCTTGGGTAGACTGCTCCGATACGCTCGATGTAATAACCACCCGACGTAATGGAAAAATGGGAATACAGCCTGTGATAATCTGCAAGCCCCACCAGAATATCGCTGCCCGAGCAATAGGGATTCTCCCCGTACGTTCCGACCAGGATCAGCATTGCCGTTCCGATCATCGTCGATTCTTCGAGAGAGGATCCGCTCATGGATACGTAAGAATTTTTACCGTCTCCCGCGATAAAGAGAACCTTTCTGCCGTTTTCCGCGATTTCCGCGGCGTAAGGAGAGTCCTTGCTGACGAAGCCGTAAATCAGAGATGGGCTGTAATTCGGAATCTGCGGAAGCGCCTCGCGGCGAATGGAGGTTGCCGCGACGTCGATATCGCTGATGCCGACGACGGAAAACAGCTCCAGTGCAGAGGTCAAAATATCCGTCGCGCTGTCACCGACCGTGTAATACGTACAGGAGGAAACGCCGATTTCATTTTCTCCGACCGTCTTGCGGTAATTGATCTCCATATCCATGCCCTCGGAGGCGGTCTCGAATACGGAAATCCCGATTTTCACGGGATATTCCATCGGCTCTGTGGTTTCCAATTCATCCTCTCCCGAAGTGATCGTTTCCGAGAGAGAAGCCTTTTCCAGAACACTTTCATTGACGGATTGGCAGATTCTCTCGGCGACACCGAAGCCCGCGCCAATGCCGATGCCAACGGCAACGGTAAAAACGAGGATATGCTCGAGAGCGATCATACCGTTGATTTTTCCTTTCGGCATACCGAGGTAAGCCAGAAGCGTTCTTTCCTTTTCACGCGAATGATACAGATAAACCGTGAAAAATACAAGCACGCAGACACCTACGGTCAGCACGATGCCCGCTACGGTGAGCGCGATTGCGCAGATATTTTCCAGCTCCACGGAGAGGGCGTCGTAAACGCTGTTATTGAATATCAGCTCGCCGTTTTTGAAATCCATGCCGTTTTTTTCGACGGTGCGTACAAAATCCTCAAAGCCGTCTCTTCCGCCGAGCAGAAAATCCGCCCGTTGGATGTTGAAGGCGTCTCTCGCGCCGTTCGGAAGCTTTTTGTAATCGCGTTCTCCGATTGCCAGCGGGACGTACGCGGGATACTGCATTTCGTTTTTGACTGTCTCCGTACATTCGTAAATACCGACGATTTCGCAGTTCAGAAAAATGTGTGTGGTTTGTCCGATGAGATACAGAGCGTTATAATATCGGACCACGGTATCACCGACGGCAAGCCCGTACCGTTCGGCAAGCCACCACGGTATGACGATTTCGGGGACGTTGCCCGAATATCCCTCGGCGCTGAGCCCCGTGCCCTCTCGGATCCGGCATTTTCCCGAAAAGAAGGAGTGCTCCAGAGAAAGATTTTCCACAGCTGCCACAGCACAGCCCCGCCCGTCGAAAAGGATCTTTTCGGGGGATTCCGTCGATTCCTTGGAGGGGAGCTTTTTCATATTTTCTCCAAATGGGATGCACCCCTCTCGCTCCGACATCGTGACGTTATAGGCGAGCACCTCGGTATCGGTCAGACAATACGAAAGATCCGAAAGCAAAAGCCCGTTCTTCTTTTTCGGAACAAGAGAAGCGACGAAGACGTAATTTTCCTCCAGCGTCGACTCTGCGTTCAGACAAGCGTGCCAGATCAGGACGGACGCCGTCATGGAAACGATGATAAAAAAGATCATGAAAAAATATAATACCGTTCGCCACGGCAAACGGATCAGATTCCGAAAAGCAAATTTGAAGATCATTCCTTTCCTCCTACTCCCGACAGCGCGTTGATTCTGAAAATATAAGCGGAAACGACAAAATATAAAATTCCGAACAGAATGACCGCTTGCGCCAGTGCCAGAAGAAAGCTCGGCGCGAAATACGAAATGATCAGATTGCCGAATTCTCCCGTTTTCTCAAGAACGTGTTTGCCCATCGTATCCTCAAAAAGAATCTGCGTGGCGTTTTCGGCAGTAAAGTGTGAGGAAATCTCGGCGGAATAGAGATATTGCGTCAGCGGAACTGCCAGCGCGCGGATCACGCCGACCATTGCCGCTCCGCCGATGAGAAGCGCCGCCGTGCCCAGAAGCGCGATCTCCGTAAAAAAGGAGATCGCGATCCGATGGCGGTTCTGACCGAGTGCGGCGAGAACGGCAAGCTCCTTATGCCTTGCCTTCATGTTGAAAAGAACCGCAAGCAGAAGCACCGCCATGCCGACGGCGATCACGCAGATCAGAACGATGGAGATCACCTGCGAAAGTCTCGCGGACGGGGAAGATGCCGCGTCGGAGACCGATTCTGTCAGCACTGCTTTTTTGAGAAAACCGAGCCCGTTGATTTCCTTTTCCAGACGGTTTGCCGCGATTGCGCCGGGTAAGTGAAAATACAGCGCATCGGGCACGAGGGTCGGATCCTGCGCGCCATTATTTTGTAGATTTTTGACGTATTTGTTTCTTGAAATCTCATCCAAAACGGATATGGGAACGTAAAGGCTATTGGCGTTGACCCTCCAAGGCTCCGAAACGCCCACGGAATTGTTCTCGCTGTGTCGGTAGATTCCGCCGACGATGAAAGCGAAGCAAAGCTTCTCACCGTGCTCTGCGCGGTCGACCTCTTCATCTCCCAAAAAGGGGGAGCATACGTAGAGTGAAACGATATCTCCGAGGGAAAGACCGTTTTTCTCGGCAAGCTCCTTGGAGATCACGATTTTGTTGTGGCGGTTCGTATTATTTTCTTCGGTGATCATGGTTCCCTCGGTGACCGTCAGCTTTCCGCCGTAAACCTCACTGACGATGTCCATGGAGGTCACGCCGACGAGTCGGAAGCCCTTCGAATAATACACCTGCGTATATTGTCCCAGCGTTCCCGGAACGATCTGCGCCGCATCCCCCGGCACGCGGTCTCGCGTGAACGAGCCGTCGCCCACATATTCGATGCCATCCAGATAGCAGGAGTATTCCTTCACAGCCGATACTTTTTTGATCGCCGGAACATCCTCTCCGATCATTTCCGCCGCCCGATAGGTCAGGAACGGTTGATATTCTTCATCGGTCACGTGATAGGCGCCGTCGAGCGGTCCGTAAAACCGCGTGCGGTTATCCTCGCAAAGCCGCACCGTAAAATTGCCGAACATGGAAAGAAACATGACGGAAAACGTGATGGCAAACGTCAGAAAGCTCCGCGCTTTCAATCTCCTGATATTACGGAATGCGTGTTTCATGGTGTTTGTTCCTCGCTTTCTTCCGTCTTCGGTGGCGGCGGATCGACCAACAGATAGGGCGTATCGGCAAGAAGCGCTTTCCAATCACATCCGAGAAGGCAAGTATTGCCTGTGCCGCCCTTCGTGCAGTTCGGATCCTGAAGCGGACAATAAACGTAAAAAACAATGGATTTTCTGCATTTTTTGCAGCTTCGGGCGATCCGATGATAAAAATATCCGTTTTCCCGATACGTTGCGGATTCGTTCACCGTCCATTCCGAAACCTCCAGCGTATGTGGCTCCAGAACGGGCGCGAAAGCGCATCCGCTCTCATTGCAATATTCCACGTGATATAAATTGGGATCCGACAGATCCGAGAGCATCAAGGGATCGCCATATTCAAAATCGTGAATACAGGCTTCGTTCAGAAAAAGGCGTTGATTGTCTTTTTTGAATTCCTTGCTGCCGTAACGGGATGCATCGATCTCAATGCCGCACGAAGAAAAGATCAAAACGGAAAACAGACATAATAAAAGAAAATATAATTTTTTCAAAAGCGGCATCTCCTTCCCGTCAATCGCCGATCATCGGAATGTCCGTTGCAAGATATTTTTTCAGTGCGCGTTGCTTGAACGCTTCGTATTTTCGGATCAGCGCACGATCTGCCTCCGGATCCTTGAAATTCGGAGCATGATAGAGATTGATCCGATATAATCCGTGAAAATACCGCTCTATGTCCGCCAGCGCTGCATCGGGAATTTCCACGGGCTGTTCGTCCGCCGCGCACGCGGTAAAGGGATCGGGATGCCGAATAACCGTTTCACTCGGCTTCTCTCCGGAATCCGTAAGCTTCGTATAATAATAAACGTAACGCAGCTCGTCCCTTGTCGTTTCGAGAGCGATAAAATTTGCCGTTCGTTGAAACGTCGATATATTGAGCGAATTGCAGTTATACGTGATCTGTCCGATTTGCAGAAGATCTCTCTCGGAATACTCGCCGTCGAAATGCTTGGTCAGAGCGAAGTGTAAAAAGGCATCCTTCACGCGGATCGGCTCGTCGGAATAATAGGAGAAAACATCTATGCTCGGCTGATAAGCGGTATCGTGATGCGTAACCTGGAGTTTATCATTCACGCTGTCCCAACGGACAACGAAGCTTTTTCCGTTCAGATAATCGGCAACGGGGAGATAGACGGTGATCGGCGTCTCCATCGGCTTCATCAGCGCTTGAAAAAAACCGCCGCCATTCTGAAACAGATCGTATTTCACGTTTACGACGTATTCCGGATTCAAATCGGGAAAATAATATTGCTTATTTCCGACGAAGATCAGCTTGACTGCGTGCTTGTCGGGATCGAAGGATTCCCAGACCGTCAGTCCGTCCTCCAATTCCGCTACGACATCTCCCGTGATTTCCGGAGGATCGATCGGCTTGACCGTTACGCTTTCCGAAGCGGAGATGCTTTCCGTGCTTTTCTTTGTTGTGTATTCCAGTGTGTCCTTCGGTGTTTGGTTGCAGGAAACGAACGAACATATCGTTGCGCACGTCACGAAACATGCGATGATTCTTTTCATAAAGCTCCTCCCGAATCTTTGTGTCTCTATGGAAATTACGGGCTTTCTTCCAGTACGTCACGCAATAAATTTTCCAGATAGGAATCGAACATGATATGGAAGTCACCGTATTGTTTGCCGTTGACGTGCGTATATATCGTATACTGATCGCTTCCGTTTGAAAAACGAATACATTCACCAATCGTAAGATCCTGAGTGGGATCGTATTCGCGTATCAGATAATATTGGACAAAGGTTCCGTTGATTACCTTCATTTCCATTTTCTCTGCGTGCTGTAGCAATTCTTTATCCATATAACCGCTGTTAAAGGCAACGCAATAGTAAACGTAATGGGGCGATGTCGTCAAGGTTTGCCCGGGTACGGAATACGATGCATTGATTTTCAATACCAACGGCGCGTTTGCATCCGCCTCCGGTTTACCCGAATTGTCCATGGGCGCGTACGATATCGAAATATCCGTCAGATCGGCTTTTTCCAAATCGAGTTTCGCGTATAAGGTTTCATATCCCAGCGCCTTGTGCGCTTCCTCCAGAGAAGCGTAGCGGATGGAGACAGGGGTGCTTTCGCTCGGCTTTCGTTGCCACGCGATCATCCATGAAATCGTGAAAACGACTGTCAGACAAGCGGCGATTGAGCCCCATCGGATCAGAATGCGCTTTTTCCGCCTTTTTTTCTCCAAGTTCCTTTTCATGATGAAATATTGATCCAGAATATCCGCATCCAACCCGGTGATGGCATCCGCAAGCTGTTCTTTTCTCATAAATATCCCTCCTTTTCGAGACGTTTTATCAGTCCTTTTTTGATGGCTTCCAGCTCTCGCTTGACCGTCGAAACGCTACAGCCCAGCTCTTTAGCGATGGTTGCGATCGGCTCGGCAACGTAATATCGGCTGACGAAAATAAACATCTGTCTTTCCGAAAGAGATCTGACGTAATCGCTGATGATCCCGGACAGCTCTTTTGTTTGCACTGCCTTTTCCATATCGCTGTCGTCCGTTATGAAGTTCTCCGGATCGGAAAGCGAGACCGTGAATTCCGAGACGACCCGCTTTTGCCGTTTGTTTGCGCGCAGACGGTTGATTGCCACACGCCGCATGATAACGCAAAGAAAGGATTGCAGGACCTCAGGTCTTGCGGGCGGGATCGTATTCCAAGCGCCGATATAGGTATCGTTCAGACATTCTTCGCTGTCGCAGGCATCACGGAGAATGTTGTTTGCAATCGTGAGCAAATATTTTCTGTATTTGAAATCGGTCTCGCGGATCGCCCGTTCGTCACGCTTCCAATACAGCTCAATAATCTCCCCGTCACTCATCGCTGTGTGAAGTTCCATAACACACCTCCTTGCTTTTGATTTCAATATCTCTTATATCATCATAGTCAAGATTTTTTCGAAAACGGTTCATATTTTTGAAAAATATATTGAAAATTTTATCATATTTTTTCGGATTTTTCAAACGTATGACAACGCAAGAAAAATATTTTCATTCCAAATTTATAAAGGGATCTCGCTTGCGTATTGACAATAAACGAAAAAAATATTATAATAAAACTATATATGTGTTGCTCTTTCGGAAGAATTTTTCCGTAAAGCAAAGAATGTTGTATAAACGTTGAAAAAGAAAGGAATTATAAGTATGAAGTACAGCATTGGCGTTGATCTCGGCGGAACCAATATCGCGGTCGGTATTGTGGACGAAAATTATCAGATCGTTAAGAAGGGCTCTGTCCCCACTCTGGCGCAGAGAGGTCCGGAGCCTATCATTCACGATATGGCGGAGCTTTGCAAAAAGCTTCTTGCGGAATGCGGCGTTGCGATTGCCGACGTAGCGGGCGCGGGCATTGCGTCCCCCGGTACGGTCAATCCCGATACCGGTATCGTGGAATACGCAAACAATATCAAATTCACGGATTTCCCGTTGGTGGCGCTCTTCTCCAAGGAAATGGGAATACCCGAGGAAAAGATCAGAATCGGTAACGATGCCAATCTTGCGGCGCTCGGCGAAGCGGTTGCGGGCGCGGCAAAGGGATCGAAATCCTCCGTTATGATCACGCTCGGCACCGGCGTAGGCGGTGGCGTGATTCTTGACGGTACGGTTCTGACGGGTTGTGCATACGGTGGTGCAGAGCTTGGACACATGGTCATCGAAAAAGACGGCAGACAGTGCTCCTGCGGCAGAAAGGGTTGTCTTGAGGCATATTGCTCCGCAACCGCTCTTGTGAAGCTGACCAAGGAAAAATTTGAAGTATCTCCCGATTCTCTGATGAGAGAAATGTGCGAAAACGACATCAACCGCGTTGGCGGAAAGACGGCGTTTGCCGCTATGAAGAAGGGCGACAAGGCAGGCGCAGAGGTTGTGGAAACCTATCTCTCCTATCTTGCGTGCGGCGTTGCGAACCTGATCAACATTTTCCAGCCCGAGGTATTCACCATCGGCGGCGGCGTGTCCGGTGAAGGCGACAATCTGATCATTCCCCTGAAAGCCAAGGTTGCCAAGGAGACGTATTCCAAGGACAATACGCTGAAGAGCGATCTCCGTATCGCAAAGCTCGGCAACGATGCGGGTATCATCGGCGCGGCTGCTTTTGCTACCAAATAAAAATTAAAAATCCGGATTGACAGAAAATCAAAAAATGGAATGAAGCCCGGGGACGACCGAAAAGCCGTCCCCTCTTTGTTCCGGAAAGGACGGCGTAAAAATATTGAAACAGTCTGCAAAAACCAAAAGCGTAAAGCTCGGCGCTTCCGCTGTGCTGGCGACGGGGATCACACTTGCTTCCCGCTTTGATCTCGCCATATCTGCCGCGCTCGCGGGGCTTTCCGAGGCGGAAAACGTTTTTACGCTATCCGTTCCCAGATTTGCGGCTTTGCTGGAAATTATCGGCGAATGGGCGCCTTCCCTCCTGGCGGCAACCTCTGTACTGATCGTGGGGCAGGAGAGCGCCACGCAGTATGCGGACAAAGAAAATACCGCAAAATGGGCTTCCTTCGTTCCTGCCACGGCTCTGATGGCGTACGCCACCTCGAAAACGATGGAGTATATGCGCTATAACCTTTCCGGCGCGGTTTCCGCGGCAATGATCGCGGGCATCGCGTTTGCCATTGCGGCGATCCTCTATCTGCTGATCGGAAAAATTCCCGAGCATATCAGAAAGAATCTTTTTCTGCCCGCGGCGTATACGCTGGCGGCGTCGTTTTGCGTGATGATGACGGTGTGCGTCATTAAAACCCTGTGGGGGCGCGTGCGTCTGCGAGAGCTGGTGGATATGAATTCTCTGGCGAAGTTTACGCCGTGGTATCTTCCGAACTTTTTCTCGGGCTCGCATTCGTTCCCGTCCGGTCATACCGCGCACGCGACGCTGCTTTTGATGCTTCCGAAATGGCTTTCCGGAAAAGGTTTGCAATACAGCGTTCCTTTGACGGCGGTATGCGCCGTTTTCGTGGCTCTGATGGCGTTTTCCAGATTGGCGGCGGGCGCGCATTTCCTGTCCGATATTCTGTTCGGCTTTCTGATCGCCTTCGGAATTACGGAAGCCGCCAAGAAAAGTCTGGATCATCACGAGGAAACGCTTGTCAGATTAAGAGCACTTGCCGGGTGGCTGAAAAGAGAGCTTGGTCTGCGTACGGATGCCGCGCTTTAATTCAAGCCGTAATATCTTAAAATACCGTTATATATGCCCCGCGCTATCAGATTCGGGTTTTCCGCCATCAGCCGTGCATCGCCGCTGTTGGTAATGAAGCCGATTTCAAGAAGAAGCGCGGGCATTTGCGTTCTTCGAAGAACGTAGAGCGTGGGGCGAGCAAAAACGCCTCTGTTTGCAAGCCCCGTGGCTTCGGAAAGCCCGATCAGAATATCCTCGGCAAGCGGATACGCGGCGGAGGCAGTGCTGTAAACGAAGGCTTCGCTTCCCGATGCGGTGAGGATGTTGGAGGCGTTTGCGTGGAGGCTGATGAAGGCATCCGCGCCGAACGCATTTGCCGCATTCACGCGGGCGGCAAGGCTGGAGGCGTTGCTGGTGCCGAGCACCTCGTCGGGACTGTTGCGCGAGGTGCGCGCCTCGAAGTTCGGGTTGGCGTTCAGAAGATCCGCCAGCGCCCGTCCGATGGGATAAACGAGGTCCTGCTCGCGGTAGCCGTTGCCCTCCGCGCCGGCGTTGGGATTGGTGGGATTGTGTCCCTGGTCGATAAAAATTTTGATAGCCATAGTGATTCTCCGTAAATCATAGATTTTTTCTTATTATATGATCGGAATCACTGTTTTGTGAAATAAAAAGCGGCGTGTCGCCGCTGACAGTTGCTCTCCTACCGCAGTTTTTCTCGTATTCAAACAATGCAAACGGCGAGGCTGATTTTGAGCAATTTCCTATGTAATAAAAAATCGCCTTCATTGCGAAGGCGATTTTTTACGTTCAAATATTTATCAGAACAGAATAATGAGGAACTGGGAAACCAGAACGACTGCGATCAGCGCGATCGGGTAGGTTGCGGCGTAAGCTGCTGCAACGTCTTCCGTTCCTGCGGTGGAGATCAGGGTTCCGAGCGCGGGAGTGCTGGTCATACCGCCCGTGAGGGAGCCGAGGTTGTTCAGAAGGCTGAGCTTCAGAACGTATTTTGCGAAGAGGAAACCAATGACCATGGGAACGATGGTCATGATGATACCGTAAACGAAGTACATCGGGTCAAAATTCTTTACGAATTCCGCGCCGCCGGGGATACCTGCGCCAACGAGGAAGAGCACGAGACCGAGTTCTCTGAAGAGCTTCAGCGTGCCCTGAGCAGGCATGATGCTGACTTTGCCGAAGCGGCCAAAGTGACCAAGAACCAGGCTGACGAGCAGACAGCCGCCCGTGGTTGTCAGGCTGAAGCAAGTGCCGCTGAGTCCCTGAGAGGAGAGCGGGATCTTGATCTGACCGATGAACGTACCGAGGATCGCCGCGAGGGAGAATGCCGCGATACCCATATGGTCGATTTCAAACAGCTTGCCAACGAAGGATTTCTTTTCTTCCTCTGCCTTGACGACGAGCTTTGCTCTTTCTACTTCCATATTTGCCTTCGTCAGCTTGGGGATCAGCTGTACGAAGAGAACGACGCCGATAACGCCGAAGATGTAAGCGATACCGTGACCGACGGAAACGAGTCCCTGGTACTGCGCATCAACCGTTGCTTTTGCCGCGGAGAATGCGGGTGTAGAAGTCAGAGAGCCGGAAAGCAGACCGACGATCATCGCAACGAAGCCATCCTGCGTTTTGATGGAGGAACCGTATCCGATCACTTCACCGAGACCAATGCATCCGGCAGCCGCAAGACCGCCCGATACGATAACGATGGCACCGAGAAGAACGTAGGATTTGAAGTTTCTCTTGAAGTTGCCGAAGAATTTCGGACCTGCAATGAAACCTACGGAAGTAACGAAGAGGATGAGACCGAAGCTTTCCAAAAGGGAAAGACCGGCTTCAAAGTCGTAGTGAGAGGAGGATGCCGCGAAGAGAAGATCGCCGGTCCATTCGTCCACGTGGAAGAACAGTGCTCCGAAGAGCAGGGCGATGATAAATACACCCGCGTCACCGAGAGAAATACCTTTGATGGTGATTCTTCCGATCAGATAGCCGAAAAGAAGAACCGCAAAAACCACGAAAAGCAACGTGGAAATATTGCTGATAGAAATAACGCCGTTAAATAACTTCATTTTTTGGGAGCTCCTTTACTGATTTACCTTACGAGTATAGTCGGGCAAAAGTTTGGGAGATACCGTTTCCGTAACGATGCCTGCTCCTGCGATCTCGTTTTCGAATTTTTCGATGTGATCGAGAGTCAGCTTGCCGACCGTTACGGTTTTTGCTTTGGCAGCAGCGTTGATGCCTGCGCTTCTGCCAAATACGATGATGTCAAGCAAAGAGTTGCCCATGAGACGGTTTTTACCGTGGATACCGCCGACCGCTTCGCCTGCGACGAAGAGGTTTTCCACGTTGGTCGTCATACAATCCTTCGTGATGTCGAGACCGCCGTTCTGATAGTGCAGGGTGGGGAATACCAGAATCGGTTCCTTGCGGATGTCGATGCCGTATTTGTCGAACATTCTCCACATGGCGGGAATTCTCTTCATGATCGTTCCCTCGCCGCCGATCTTTTCGATCATGGGAGTGTCGAGCCATACGCCCTTGCCGTTGCCGGTATCGACGCCGTTTTCTCTGGTGGTGCATTCACGGATGATGGATGCGGCGGAAACGTCACGGGTCTCCAGCGGGTGCATGAAGACTTCGCCGTTTGCGTTAACGAGCTTTGCGCCGAGAGAACGGACCTTTTCGGTAACGAGCGCGCCGAAGATCTGTTCGGGGTAAGCAACGCCCGTGGGGTGATACTGAAGCGTTTCCGCATAGAGGAGCTTCGCGCCGACTCTGTAGCCGAGGACGAGACCGTCTGCGGTTGCGCCGTAGTGGTTGGAGGTGGGGAAGCCCTGATAGTGCATACGTCCCGCGCCGCCGGTCGCGATGATGACGGTCTTTGCCTTTGCAACGAGGAGCTCTTTGGTCTCCATGTTCATCAGGACTGCGCCTGCGGCTTTGCCGTTTTCATCGAGAATAAGCTCGATTGCGGAGGTGAAGTCGATGACGGGAATCTGACGGTTGAGAACCTCGTCGCGGAGGGTTCTCATGATTTCCGCGCCGGAGTAGTCCTTTGCCGCGTGCATACGCTTACGGGAGGTACCGCCGCCATGCGTGGTGATCATGGTGCCGTTTTCGTCCTTGTCGAATTCAACGCCGAGATCGCTGAGCCACTGGATTGCTTCGGGAGCGTCGCACACCAGCTTGGAGAGAAGCTCTCTCTTTGCCGCGAAGTGACCGCCGCCGAACGCGTCGACGAAGTGGATCGCGGGGGAGTCGTTGGGCTTATCGGCAGCCTGAATACCGCCTTCTGCCATCATGGTGTTGGCATCGCCGATGCGGAGCTTGGTGACGATCATAACGTCAGCGCCCGCTTCGTGCGCTTCGATTGCCGCGGAAGCGCCTGCGCCGCCGCCGCCGATGATCAGAACGTCGGTTTCGTAGTCGGGCTTCGTGAGATCCACGGAGTCAGCCGTGATGCGGCTGTGCGCCTGAAGGATCTCGGCAAGCTCGGTGGGAACCTTATCACCCTTGTTCGGACCGATCTGAAGAACGGAGAACTGATCCTGCTTGTAGTCGGGATGGTATGCCGCCAGCAGATCTTCCTTCTGCTGAGCGGTCATACGGGCGGGTTCCAGAGCGATATTTTGTTCTCTCGCTGCTTCAACGGCAGCGATGGATTGTTGGAATTTTTCGGAATACATGTGCGCTCCTCCTTACTTTTCGATCTCACGATTGTTGTAGAGTTCTTTCATCTCTTCGATGGGCTTCTGCATGAGCGCTTCGATCAGATCGTTGAAATCGCCGTTTCTGATTTCCTTGACACGGTCTTCGAGATGGCCGCATCCGGGAGCGAGGTACTTGCCGTTGATTCTTCTCGCGAGCATAGCAACCTGCGGGTGAGAAATGCCTGCGGGGCATCTGGAAGAGCAAACGCCGCACATGACGCAGTCAAAGGATTCTTCTGCGCATTTTTCGAAATCGCCGCGCTGTGCGTAAGCGATATACTGCATGACGTTGAGGCCCTGCGTGCAAGCCTTCGTGCAGGCGTTACAGCCGATACAAGCGTAGATTTCGGGATAAAGCTGCATCATGACCGTTTCGTTTACGGGAATCTTGTTGATGTCGTAAACTTCTTTTACAAGGGGGAAGAAGGGAAGGGTTGCGATATACATATTATCCTCAACCTTCGTCTGGCAAGCGAGGCAAGCCTTGAGCTCCTTGTCGCCCTTGATACGGTAAATGGTTGCGCAAGCGCCGCAGAAGCCGTTACGGCATCCGCAGCCTCTGACGAGCTGATAGCCGGCGTATTCCATCGCCGTCATGATCGTCAGGTTTTCCGGCACCTGATATTTTTTGCCGAAAAGAAAGATATTTACTAATTTTTCCATACGACATCTCCTTTAATACTCATTCGGGAGCTCTTCGAGTTCATCGCAGCGGAATACGGGACCGTCTTTGCAAACGTATTTTGCGCCGACGTTACATCTGCCGCATTTGCCGACGCCGCACTTCATTCTGAGTTCCAGCGTGGTATAAACCTGTGTTTTATCGAAACCGAGAGAAATCAAGCCTTCCAGCGTGAACTTGATCATGATGGGAGGACCGCAGAGGATCGCGGTCTTATTGGTATCAAATCCAAGCTCCTTGACGTAGTTGGGAACGAAGCCGACGTGACCGTCCCAATCGGGCTGTGCGTTGTCGATGGTCAAATGTACGTTGACACCGGCATCGGTTGCCCATTCGTCGATGATTTCCTTGTAATCGAGAAGGTCTGCCTTACTTCTGGAGCCGTAAACGATATCAATATCGCCGTAACGGTCACGGTAGTGGCGGCAGTAGTTGATGACGGAACGGAGAGGCGCAAGACCTACGCCGCCCGCGATGAAGAGCAGATTCTTTCCTACGAAGACGTCATCTACGGGGAAGGGATTGCCGTAAGGTCCGCGGATGGTGATCTGCTGACCGACCTCAGCCTGGTGAAGCCATTCGGTCACACAACCGCATTTTTTGATGGAAAATTCCATGTATTCCGTGTTGGTGGGGGAGGAAGTGATGGAGAACATCGCTTCGCCGACACCGGGAATGGAGAGCATTGCGCACTGACCGGGGCGGTGGTCAAAGGCTTTCTTGCCGTCGGTCGTGACAACGCGGAAGGTTTTGATATCGGGCGTGTCGATACGAACGTCGGTGATGACACCAACGGCGGGAATCAAGGTTTCTACGTTATTCATTTGTTTTCCCCTCCGATCTTTTTCATAACTTTGACGATATTCATGGATATCGGACATTTTGCAAGACAGCGTCCGCAGCCTACGCAGCTGAAGAGACCGTCGTTGTTTTCGGGATAATAAACGAGCTTATGCATGAAGCGCTGACGGAAGCGTTCCTTCTGGGACAGACGGTTGTTGCCGTGCGCCATTCTGGTGAATTCGGAATACATGCAGGAGTCCCAGCATCTGTAACGGATGACGCCCTTGCCGGTGTTGAAGTCCTTGATATCGTAGCACTGGCAGGTGGGGCATACGAAGGTGCAGGTGCCGCATCCGAGGCAGGACTGAGAAAGCTCATCCCATGCGGGAGAGTTGAAGTAATCCATGGTCTTGCCGCCGCCGAACGCATCGGTGGTAACGTCCTTCAGGGGAAGCTTCTTCATGATCGCGGAGATCTTTTCCTTCTGCGCATCTACGGCTTCGTCGGTGCATTCCTCGGTCAGACCTTCGATCTTGGAGAGGAGAGCAACGCCCTTTTCGGTATTGGCGCGGAAGAATACTTCCGTTTCGGTCTTCCATGCGGAGATGTCGCCTGCGGGCTCGGCGGGGTTGATGCCGAAGGTACCGCAGAAGCAGGTCTCGGAGGGCTTGGTGCAAGCGACGGATACGATCACGCCGTGCGCTCTTCTTGCCGCGTAGAAGGTATCTACGGGCTCGCTGAGAAAGACTCTGTCGAGAATTTCAAAGCTCTTGACGTCACAAGCGCGTACGCCGAAAATCACGAAATCCTCGGACTCGCTTCTGGTGTCAATGATTTCAATATTTTTGCCTGCGGTTTTGAACGCCATCAGGTTTTCCGTCTGGGGGAAGAAGAAGTCCTTGGGGCTTCTGACGGTATTGAGCGCGTTGCTCCATACCTTGCCTTCCTCCCATTTGGTATAAACGGCGCTGCCGTCCTTACCGTCTACGGGAAGGTAGAGGGTCGCCGCCTTTGCGATTTCGGCAAAAACGGAATTGATCGAGTTAAGAGAACATTTACGCATTGTTATCCCTCCTGTCGAAAACTTCACCGGGTTCAAGGTCGTCTGTCGTGTAGTCTACGAGAGGCGCTCTGGAGCCAACCTCAGCGCCCGCCTGATATTCACCGTAGAAGCAGTTGATGTCCTTGATGAACTTACGGTTGAGAAGGTGGAGAGGGATATTCTGGGGGCATACTCTGGAGCATTCGCCGCAGTCGGTGCAACGGCCCGCAACGTGGAACGCTCTGATGATGTGGAACATCTTCTCTTCGAAGCTGTTCGCGGGAGATTTATTTTCAACGCCGGATTTCGGGTTGTCAAATACGCATTTTTCGCAGGTGCAAGCGGGACAAGCGTCACGGCAAGCATTGCAACGGATGCAGCGAGAGAGCTCGCCCTGCCAGAAAGCGAATCTTTCGTCGGGGGTCATAGCCTCGAGCTTGGCAACCTCGTCGAAGCGGTCGGAGGCGATGACTTCGCCTTCTTCACCGAGCAGCTCGTCGTATGCGACGTGCTTTTTGCTCTTGCAGTTGATGCAGCGTTCAGCGAGAACGTCCTTGGCATCGATCACGGTGGGCTCGTCACCGTAAAGGGTGGTGACGGAGAGCTTTTCGCCGCAATCAATGGAAACGATACCGTCACCGCAGATGGCTTTTACCTTTGCGACGTCAACCATGCCTTCGCAGGGAATGCCGACCGCGTAAACCTTTTCACGGTTGAAGCGGTGCTCGGTGAGAAGCTGGTTGAAGCTGTAGGTATCACAGGGCTTCAGGAAAACGAGAACCTTGCCCGTTGCCTTTTCAGCCTTGGTAACGAGATATTTGGAGAAGTTTGCTCCGCAGAAATCGTTCCATACGAAGTTTGCTTTCAATTCGTCTGCGTTTTTGAAAAGGACGGGGGTAACGTCGTAATCGAATTCACCCTTCTGCCATCCGAGCACGCAGGATACAGTTCCGTCTGCGAGCAGAGAAACTGCTTTTTCAATCAGTTGGTCGCGAGTTATTGTTTGCATCTCAAGTCCTCCAATCTCTTGTTTTCACCAAGAGCCGCTACTTTTTCTGCAAAATCATTCATTGTTGCGGCAAATTTTGCGCCTTCTGCTGCGGAAACCCATTCCACGCGGGTACGTTCCTTTTCGATGCCGAGGTAGTCGAGCATGGAGAACAGAGCAGCCATACGGCGGCGGGTATAATAGTTACCGGAAGTATAGTGGCAGTCGCCGGGGTGGCATCCGCAGATGATGACGCCGTCAGCGCCTCTCTGGAACGCGCGCAATACGAACATCGGATTGACGCGGCAGGAGCAGGGAACGCGGATGATCTTAACGTCCGCAGGATAGTTCAGACGGTTGTTTCCCGCAAGGTCAGCGCCTGCGTAGGAACACCAGTTGCAACAGAATGCAACGATCAAGGGTTTATATTCTTTCATTTGCATATTGCATCTACCTCCGCCATAATCTGTGCGCTCGCGAAGCCCTTCAGATCCATTGCGCCGGAAGGACAAGCAACCGTACAAGCACCGCAACCCTGGCAAACCGCGGGATTGACAGAAGCGACTCTTCTGATCTTGGTGGTTCTGTCGGGCATACGGAATTCTTTATCTTCATATGTGATAGCGCCGTAAGGACATACTCTTTCACAGGTGGAGCAGCCGTTACACATCATTTCGTCGGAATGAGCGACGCAGGGGTTGCCGGTCAGCTTGTCTTTTGCGAGCAAGCCGATAACCTTGGAAGCAGCCGCGCCCGCCTGGGATACGGTCTCGGGAATATCCTTGGGACCCTGGCACGCGCCGGAAAGGAATACGCCTGCGGTGGGGCTTTCCACGGGTCTGAGCTTGGGATGCGCTTCCGTGAAGAAGTCGTTGGTATCCATGCTTGCCGTCAGCATCGTAGCCAAGGGACGAGCGGATTTATCGGGTTCGATCGCTGCCGCGAGAACGACGAGGTCGGCATCGATCTGGAGCTGTCTGTTTGCGAGGAGGTCGGAAGCCTGAACCTTGAGCTTGTCGCCTTCGGGTGTAACCTTGCCGACCATGCCCTTGATGTATTTTACGCCGTATTCTTCAACTGCGCGGCGGTAGAATTCATCAAAGTTCTTACCGGGCGTTCTGACGTCGATGTAGAAAACGTAGACCTCGGTATCCGGATATTTATCTCTGGTAAGCATAGCGTGCTTAGCCGTATACATACAGCAGATCTTGGAGCAGTATTCCTTGCCCTTTTCCGCGCAGGAATCGCAACGGGAGCCGACGCACTGTACGAATACGATGGTATGCGGATGCTTGTGGTCGGAGGGACGGAGGAGCTTACCCGCGGTAGGACCTGCGGCGTTGGTCAGACGTTCGAATTCAAGAGAAGTGATAACGTCCTTGGACTGGCTGTATGCGAATTCGTCGAATTTATCCATGCTGATGGGATTGAAGCCCGTAGCAACGACGATCGCACCGTATTTTTCTTCGATATACTGATCCTTCTGCGTGTAGTCGATTGCGCCTGCGGCACAAACCTTGGAGCAGATACCGCATTTGCCCTTTTTGAGCATATTACAAGCATCGGGATCGATTCTTGCAACCTTCGGAACTGCCTGCGCAAAGGGAATATAGATTGCGCTTCTGGTATCCATGCCGAGGTTGAACTCGTTGGGAACCTTCTTCATGGGGCATTTTTCGGTACAAGCGCCGCAACCCGTGCAGAGCTCTTCTTTTACGTAACGCGCTTTTTTCTTGATCGTTACGTCAAAGTTACCGACGAAGCCCTTGATCTTTGCAACCTCGCTGAAGGAGAAGATGCGGATATTTTCGTTCTGCGCAACGTCAACCATCTTAGGCGTGAGGATACAAGCCGCGCAGTCGAGGGTGGGGAACGTTTTGTCGAGCTGAGCCATCTTACCGCCGATCGTAGGATTCTTTTCCACGATGTCAACGGGGAAGCCTGCATCGGCGATATCCAGAGCGGTCTGGATGCCGGCGATACCGCCGCCGATAACCAGCGCGCGCTTGGTTACGGGAGTTTCACCAGGGGTGAGAGGCGCGTTGAGGTTTACCTTGGCAACGGCTGCCTTACCGAGGATGATCGCTTTTTCGGTACCGGTCAGGATGTCCTTATGTACCCAGGAGCACTGCTCGCGGATGTTTGCGATCTCGACCATGTAGGGGTTGAGGCCCGCAGCCGCCGCGGTCTTGCGGAATGTTGCTTCGTGCATTCTGGGGGAGCAGGAGCAAACGACGATACCGGTCAATTTATACTCGGCGATCGCGTTTTTGATGATATCCTGTCCTGCCTGAGAACACATATACTGATAATTGGTGGAAAAAACGACACCGGGTTCGTTTTTCAGGGCATCGGATACCGCCTGCACGTCAACGGTGCCCGCGATATTACTACCACACCAACAGACAAAAACACCAACTCTTTGCATTTTGTCTTTTCCTCCCTATTTATTTACTGTATTTTCTGAATGCGCTGACGATTGCCTGCTGAGGAATGTCTGCATCCAACAAAGCGGGAACGTCGTTCGCGGTCATGTGGTTTGCACCCTGTCTGCGAATGGCGATCAAACGGATCGCTTCTACGAGCTTCGCGGGCTCAACGCCTCTGGGGCATCTTTCGATGCAAGCGAAGCAGGACAAGCATTTATACAAGGATTCCGAGTTCAGAAGCGGTTCGATCTCGCCGTTGTCCACCATGCTGACGAACTGGTGAGGATGGTATTCCATCTCGCTGTAAGCGGGGCAGGTGCCGGAGCATTTGCCGCAACGCATACATTTTTCGGGATGAACGCCGCTCATGCGCAGAATTTCTTCCTTCAGATTCTGATTATTCATTTGTATCCTCCTTTACTCCCAAAGCTTCAGCCAACAACTCGGTGAAGTATACGACGGGGATATCCGCGCCGTTTTTGATCAGGTTGTAACGGCAAAGCGGGCATGCCGTGATGATCATTTCAGCGCCTGCCGCCTTTGCGTTCTGAACGATGGCGTTGCTGCTCTTTTCAGCGAGCGCGGGGCTTTCCATGGCGATGTAAGCGCCGCAGCATTCGTTTCTCTTCGCATAGACGACGGGGGTGGCGCCGATTGCCTTGATGAAATCCTCCATGATGGTGGGATTTTCGGGATCGTCCATCTGCATAACGCGGTTGGGACGGAGAAGCAGACAGCCGTAATAAGCGGCGATCTTCTTTCCCTTCAGGGCGTTCGTGACTTTTGCCTTGATCGTGTCGAAGCCTACCAGATCGCGGAGCATTTCGAGGTAATGGTATACCTGCGCTTCGCCGGCATAGCTTTTTTCGCAAGCCATGTATCTGTTGACCTTGTTTGCAAACTCTTTGTCGGTCTGCATGGCGTGATTGGTTTGCTTGATGACGTTATGACAAGCCGAGCATACCGTGATCAGCGGCTGATCTTTATCAGCGGCTTCCTTCAGCGCGCGTACAGAGGAAAGTTTTGTGGCAACCTCGTCTCTTGCGGTGGTGAAAACGCCGCCGCAGCATTGCCAGTTTTCAATTTCTTCCAGGGTAACGCCCAGAGCCGCGGCAGACTTGTATGCGTAAGCATCCAGGTCTTTTGCCTTGTTTTTCAGGGTGCACCCGGGGAAATAACTAACTTTCATTATTGTGACCGTTCCTTTCTAAAAGTTTATGGGGCTTTGCGGTCCCCGCGGGAGAACCGCAAAACCTCCGATCCGAAAGGTTTCTTTCGGATTTACCTGCGTTTTATGCCATTTCTTCCGGATGGAATACTTCGTCAAATTTTTCTGCGGTCAGGAAACCGAGTTCTACGCAAGCTTCCTTGAGAGAAATATTGTCCTTGAAAGCCTTTTTCGCGGTTTTAGCGGCGTTTTCGTAGCCGATATAGGGGTTCAGAGCCGTAACGAGCATGAGAGAGTTGTGCAGGTTGTGGTGCATCTTCTCTTTGTTTGCCTTGATGCCGACAGCGCAGTTCTTGTTGAAGGATACGATCGCTTCGGCAAGAAGTCTTGCGGACTGGAGGAAGTTGTATGCGCAAACGGGCATGAATACGTTGAGCTCGAAGTTACCCTGGGAAGCCGCCATGCTGACGGCAACGTCGTTACCCATGACCTGAACGGCAACCATGGTAACGGCTTCGCACTGCGTGGGGTTTACCTTACCGGGCATGATGGAGGAGCCGGGCTCATTTTCGGGAATAAAGATTTCGCCCAGACCGTCGCGGGGACCGGAAGCGAGCCAGCGGATGTCGTTGGCGATCTTCATCATATCGCAAGCGAGCGCCTTGATCGCGCCGTGCGCGAATACGAGCTCGTCCTTGGAGGTGAGGGAGTGGAATTTGTTAGCCGCGGTCACGAAGGGCTTGCCCGTGATCTTGGCTACCTCTGCCGCTACGGCGGTGTCGAAGCCCTTGGGGGCGTTCAGACCCGTACCGACGGCGGTGCCGCCGAGCGCCAGCTCGTAAAGGGGCTCTACGGAGCGGCGGATGAGCTCGATGTCCTTTTCAAGGCTGGAGCGCCAACCGCTGATTTCCTGGCTGAACTTGATGGGCGTTGCATCCTGGAGGTGGGTTCTGCCGCTCTTTACGATGCCTTCGTTTTCAGCTTCGAGTCTCTTGAAGGTTGCAACCAATTCCTCTACGGCGGGAAGCAGCTTGTTTTCCAGCGCGATAACGGCGGCGATGTGCATTGCCGTGGGGAAGGTGTCGTTGGAGGACTGGCTCATGTTGACGTCGTCGTTGGGGTGGAGAAGCTTTTTGCCGAGGATCTGGTTGCCTCTGTTGGCGATGACCTCGTTCGCGTTCATGTTGGACTGGGTACCGGAGCCGGTCTGCCATACGACGAGCGGGAAATGATCGTTGAGCTTGCCTGCCATGACCTCGTCGCAAGCGGCGGAAATGGCGGCTTTCTTTTCATCGGTCATTTTTTCGGGGCGGACGATATTGTTGGCGATGGAAGCGGCTTTCTTCAAAATACCGAAAGCGTGAACGATTTCGGCAGGCATGGTTTCGATGCCGACGCCGATCTCAAAATTCTCGTGGCTTCTCTGTGTCTGGGCAGCCCAAAGACGGTCTGCGGGAACCTTCATTTCGCCCATGGAGTCATGTTCAATGCGGTATTCCATTTTGCATAACATCCTTTCTTTTAGATTTCAATATTGTTGATGATTTCTTTCAGGCAGTTTGCGCTGTGCTGCAAAGCCTTGATTTCCTCATCGTTGAGGGGCAAAAGAACCTTCGTGCTGACGCCCTTTTCGCCGACGATGTTGAGCACGCTCAGACAAACGTCGTCAATGCCGTATTCGCCGTGCATCATGGTAGATACGGTCATGGTGGTATCAATGCCGCTGATCAGACATTTGCAGATGTGGCAAACGGACATGGAAACCGCGTAGAAGGTTGCGCCCTTACGCTGAATGACGCGGCCGCCGGATTTACGCATATAGTTTTCAACCTCTTCGCGGTCGAATTCGGGGAGAAGCTGGGTGCTTACGACAGCGCTCTTGTACTGTTCAATCGGAACGTTGGAGATGTTTGCAATGGACCACGGAACGAAAGAAGAGTCGCCGTGTTCGCCGAGAACGTATGCGTGAACGTTCTTCTGGTTTACGTTGTAATATTCGGAAATACGGGAACGGAGACGCGCAGTATCGAGAATCGTACCGGAACCGATGATGCGGGATTCCGGAATACCGGAAACCTTATGGAATACGTAAGTAAGAATATCTACGGGGTTACTTACGATGATGTAGGTTGCATCGGGCGCGTATTTCACGATTTCTTTTGCAACAGCCTTCAGAATATTGACGTTGGTCTGCGCAAGGTCCAGACGGGACTGACCGGGCTTTCTTGCCACGCCGGAGGTAATAATGACGATATTGGAATCCTTTGCATCAGCGTAAGAACCCGCGTAAACGTTTGCGGGATTGCAGAAGGGTACACCCTGTCTGATGTCCAGCGCCTCGCCGAGAGATTTTTCCTGGTTGATGTCGATCATGACGATTTCGGAAGCGAGACCCATAACCGTCAAAGTGTACGCGATGGTGGAACCTACACTACCGGTACCGATTACTGTGATTTTGTTCATGAGGAACCTCTTTCTAAAGTGGTATTTTTATTAATAGTAGATTATTTGAGAACGGAAACGGCATCGGTGATGGTCTTTTCCAAGGCTTCTCTGCCGTATTCGTCAACCTGCTTCTTGTTCTTTTCGCCGTGTGTCAGACAGCCTGCACCGCCGATACAGCCGCCAACGCACGCCATACCTTCGATGAAATTGTTGGGGAGCGCGTTCTTGCTCTTCTTGAGCAATGCCATGCGGCATTCTTCAATACCGTCGCAAATTGCGGGGTTGACCTTGAAGTCGATGTTCTGTTCCTTCAGGCTCTGCGCAACGGCATCGCAAAGACCGCCGGAGCGAGCGAAGATTCTGCCGAAGTAGGAAGCGTTGTCAAGTACGTCCTCGCCGAGCGTGGTGATGTCAACGTCCTTGCTGTCGTAGAGCGCCTGCAATTCTTCAAACGTAAGAACGACGTCCACGTAGGGCTTCGCGTGTCCAAGCTGTGCTTCTGCTTTCTTTGCGGTGCACGGTCCGATGAATACGACCTTTGCGGTCTCGTCGGTGGACTTCAGGTACTGCGCAAGCGCTACCATCGGGGAAGGATTGTGGGATACGAGAGGCAGAAGCTTGGGGAACGCGCTCTTGATGTACTGTACGAACGCGGGGCAGCAGGAGCTGGTCAGGAAGCCTTTTTCAGCAAGCTCCTTGGATTCCGCCTGCGCGACCATATCTGCGCCGAGCGCCGCTTCGATAACGGTATAGAAGCCAAGCTCCTTCAGACCCTTGATGACCTGACCGAGCTTTGCGTAGGTGAACTGGCTGGAAATGGAGGGAGCTACGATCGCGTATACCTTATATTTGGTATTGTTTTCGCTCTTCTTGATGATGTCGATGGCATCGAGGATGTAGGATTTATCCGTGATCGCACCGAAGGGACACTGGTAAACGCAAGCGCCGCAGGAGATGCATTTGCTGTTGTCGATCGCAGCGGCGTTATCCTCGTTGATGTAGATCGCCTTTACCTTACAAGCGTTCTGGCAGGGACGCTTGCGGTTTACGATTGCGGCAAAGGGGCATACCTTTGCGCACTGACCGCATTCCACGCATTTGGATTTGTCGATGTGTGCGACGTGATTGTGGTCGAAGGAGATCGCGCCTCTCTTACATACGTCCTCGCATCTGTGAGCGAGACAGCCGCGGCAGGAGTCGGTAACCTCGTATCCTGCGGAGGGGCATTCGTCGCAGGCGATGTCGATGACCTGGATGACGTTGGGATTATCTTTATCGCCGCCCATGACCATTTTGACGCGTTCGCCGAGGATCGCTCTTTCTTTGTAAACGCAGCAACGCATGGTCGGAACCTTTCCGGGAACGATCATCTGGGGAATGTCCAGAACCTTTTCGAGCAAAGTGTCGTTCCATGCGCATCTTGCGACCTCGCGGAGTACCTTGTATTTCAAGTGTTGAACTTTGGTATCAAACTTTCTCATGAATCATTTCTCCTTAAAAATAACTTACTTTTATTTTCTTACCCATTTGTCTCAAGCATTTCGAAAGCTCGTCAACCAGATTCATCTTGATGCTGAAGTTGATCGGCAGGTCAGGATTCTGGTGGGCGGGGTTGATCGCTTTTCCGACGTAGAAGTTGATGTCCGTCGCTTCTTCGAAAAGCATTCTGCTGATCAGGGAAGCGCCGTCTCTCTCAAAACTCCAATGCTCGTAATTTTTATTTTCTCCGAGATAGTCTCTGGCGTACTCAAGTACTCTGTTGACGGTGATAACGCCCTCCGTGACGAGATCGACGCCTTCGATCTTAGCGATGGGAGGCAGGTCGGAATTGGCGAAATCCAGGCTCGCCTCGATCGGCTTGCCGAGATATTTCGCCGCGATGGAGGAGGTGGTACCGCCGCATACGATGTGCTTGCCTCTCTTGGAGAAGAAGAGCGCCATCATACGGTCGGCATCGTCGCGGTTGGAGGGAGGTCCGAAGAGGATGTTCATCGGCTCTCTCTTTCTGATGCGGACGACGCAGGCGGTCGTGTCGTCACCGGGCTTATTATCGTAAAGATTGTTACATTCGTCCACGAGCATGGTGGACAGGGTTTTTGCCGTATATCCCGCGGGTGCGAGCAGCTCCATGAAGTTCGCGATTTCCTCGCGCTTCCAACCGAAATTATAGGTGGAGCCGATGCCGGCGTGGGGACATCCGTCACTCATGGCGATGAAGATATCGTTCTCCTGCAATTTGATGATGGATTTGTAGATGGTCTTTTCGCCGATGGTCATTTCTTTTTTGGGGTAATCCCAGATTTTTTCATCACGGATGACGATGACGTGAGGGTTATCGTACTGGATCAATTCCGCGGTGTCGTTATTGATCAGATGGATAATGGTGAAGGTCGCGTAAGCGACGCCTCTGACGGAGCAGACGGGCAAGGTCGCCGCGATGGTTTCCACGCAGTCCTCCAGCGGAATGCCCTCCGCCATCATCGTGGAAATGATCTTGGAGGTCAGCGTGGATAGAATGCACGCCTTTACGCCGCTGCCGAGACCGTCGGACAGCACGACGACGGTCGAATTGTCGTTCGGCTCCACGATGTCGATGTGGTCGCCGCAGAGCTGTTCTCCGTAATGATTGATACTTTTATATCCGATATCAGCACATAAATCATTCATCTGTAATCGACTCCTTCAGCTTGGTCAGAGCGATCTTCGTTTCCGCGGCGGTTTCGCCGAGCAGAGAAGCGATCTCCTGAACGATGCGCATTTGTTTGTCAACGACCTTGTTTGCGACCTCGACGGTATGACGGTTGATCTGCTCCTTCTTCTTGCGGTCCAGCTCCGCTTCCGTGACGTCACGCATGATGCAGATGAGCAATCTGGAGTCCAGATCGTGAACGATCGTCTGCTCCACGTAGCGTCTGTATTCGGCGAGGTATACGCGTTCGTTGCGGATGCTTCTGCCGGTATTCAGTACGTTGAGGAAAACGGTGGGGTCGAGAATGCGGATGACCTGGTCGCCGAGAATATCGCTTGCGGAGCGGATATTCATGATCTCTCTGGCGGCGGCGTTGATCTGCTGTACCTCGAGAGATTCGTTGAGCACGATCAGACCGTCGGGAGAGTGCTTGACGATGGTATCGGAGAAGTTCTCCGCCTTATCCTTCAGGAAAGGCAGACACATACCGATCTCCGCCTTGCCCTGGCAAACGGCGATGGCTTTCTCGCGGCAGGTATTGTAGCCGCAGGAGCCGCAGTCCAGCATCTGGGCCTTGGTCGTCTTGCCCATCTGACGGAGCACGCTTGCGATCTCGTATTCCGCGGGCATGGGCGCGCCGTGCTCGAGATATTGGAACTGCTTTTTGAGCTCCATGGGCTTCGGCTGGTCGACTTCAAAGTCCTTTTTGCCCGCGTAATGGGCGATGGTGAGATAATCGCTTACCATATCGGAGCGATGATATTTTTCCATAACGGGTCCGCCCATGCAGCTTCCCGCGCAGGCAGACATTTCAATAAAGCATTTGTGTACTCTGCCGGCTTCAATATCCTTGAGCGCGGCCATACAGTTTTCGACACCGTCGAAGGCGAGGTAGGTATATCCGGAGATCTCCTGCGCCATCGTTTTCAGCACGCCGCCCGTGGTCGGGAAGAAGCGCGCGCGGGTGTTATCGCAGGTATCCTCGTCGGAGTCCATGGTGTGCTCGAGCGTGATGAATTCCGATTTGAGCCAGCGGGTGAGATCCTCGAAGGTGAGAACGGCATCCACGGCGCCGCCGGAGCGATTCGCTTCGTCCTTTTTCGCGACGCAGGGACCGATAAAGACGGTTTTCGCGTTCGGGTATCTCTTTTTGATATCCATACAGTGCGCCATCATGGGAGAGACGACGTCCGCGAGATATTCAAGGGCGCGGGGGAAATATTTCTGAATCAATAAATTGACGGAATGACAGCACGAAGTGATGATGATGTCCCGATCCTCTTCGCGGAGGATTCGTTCGTACTCGTTTTTCACGATGGTGGCGCCGATTGCGGTTTCCTCGACGTCGTAGAAGCCGAGCTTTTTCAGCGCGCGACGCATGGATTCGATGCCGACGTCGTCGTAATTGGCAATGAAGGAGGGAG
The DNA here is from genome assembly GCA_017412045.1 of Clostridia bacterium. Lineage (GTDB taxonomy): Bacteria > Bacillota > Clostridia > Oscillospirales > CAG-272 > QALR01. The sequence goes on along the minus strand of JAFQOX010000122.1, from coordinate 12,235 downwards.
CCAGGCTGACGATGACGGGGTCTCCGCTCTGCATGAGAACCTTGACTTTCTCGATCTCGTCCACGATCTGCTTGGCATCCTGCGGACATACGACGAAGCACTGACCGCACAAAATACATTCATCCTCGATAATGTGCGCTTGGTTGCCGGAAAAACGAATTGCTTTGACGGGGCAATGACGAATACACTTGTAGCAGTTTTTACAGTTCGATTTTTTAAAGGTCAAACAGTTCGGCATATCCCTTGTGTCCTTTCGTTAATTAAATCACTGACAATACGTTATCGTTGAAGAAGTCCTTGAAATTTTCGGGGGTGATTCCCGTATGGACGGTATCGTCCACCAGCACGGTCACGCCGCAACGGTTACAGCTGCCGGTGCAGAGACTGCCGGCGAGCGTGATCTCGTCCTGCAAGCCGTGGTCGGAGATCGCTTTCTCCATCAGCTCCACGATGCGGTAAGAGCCCTTGATATGACAGGCGCTTCCAACGCATATCTGAATAATCATTTGACGACCGTTCCTTTCTGTGGGTACGGGAGCCTGCGGGGCGACGAAGGGAACGCCGCAGTCAGCCGTGCAAGCTCTGATCTGAAAACGTCCGTTTGCAGATTATACCTTTGCCATAACCTCGTTCTTGAAGAATGCTTCTACGTTTGCGGGGGTTACGGAGTAGAAATTGTCGTTGAAGGTAACGCATACGCCCTGCTGGCATTTGCCCATACAGAAAGCGCCGCTGAGGGTGACCTTGTCTGCGACGTTGTTTTCGTTGATCAGGCGCTGAAGCTGTTCTACGACCTGGCGGGAACCTTTGATGTGGCAGGAGCTGCCGATGCATACTGTTAATTTCATGGTAATTAATCCTTCCTGAAACAGATAAAATTTGCGGTATATGATACTACCGCATAAATATACACTGAAATTATAACACACCAAGTTGCAAATTTCAATATATAAGAGAAAAAATGTTGTTGGTTGATGGATGTTTTTTGTGGATAGATATGTTATTTTTCAAAATTGACGGGAATATTTTGTGCTTTTTGCAAAATAAAGTCCGTATGCCCGCAAACGAAATTTCCCCCGGCAAACGGTCCGTCGCGGGGGGAGAAAAGGCAATGCCGTCAACGGGAGGTTGACAGCATTGCAGTGATATATTTCGACTTGGTTCAATTGATATTCGCGCTGCGCCGTCGGCACTTTCATGAGATCGCGCGGAAAAGTCCTATATTCCGTACGCGCCCGTCAGAGGATCGCGGAAGATCCCGATCTCGGGCGTTTTGAAGGTAAAGACGATAAAGAGCAGGGCGATTCCGCAAAGAACGGCGAGGGCTGCCTTCGGAGATTCGCAACGCCGGCTTTCGCCGCGCAGCTGCCTTGCCTCGTAAAGATATACGACGGCGGCGGAGACGAAGAAAATGGCGATATTGATCCAATCGGGCGATTTTCCGATCACGCCGTTATAAGTGTAAAAGACGGTCGGAATCAGACCGAGTCCGAGCAGGATACCGCGCAGTTTGATGCAAAAAAAGGCTTTGTTTTCCCGAAAGAAGAAGCTTTGCGCGACGGCAAAGAGGAGCATCGGCCAGAAAAGCAGCTTCATATGCTCCCAGGTGGATTCGTTGATCCCGGAAAACGGCGCCACCCACGGCGATTCTCCGCTCCAATCGTATAAAAAGTGTAATATCGTTCCCGTGAATGCGGTGACGGCAAAGCCTGCCAATTGCCACAAAGCGATGGATTTTTTCATGTCGTATTCCCTTTCCTTCAAATATACTTTCTCTACAGTTTATTCGGATCGGAAGGGAATATACCGCGGCGCGCGCAAAATATCGGCGCGTTTGCGGATTACGTATTGTAATATAAGGAAATTCTTTCCTGCTTGTTGACGTCCACCAAGCCCTGCGTCGTCATTTTGACGGAGGGAATGACGGGCAGACTCACGAAAGCCATATTCATGAAGGGCTCGATGCCTTCCGTTACGCCGAGTGCGGAAACGGCGGCGCGGACGGCTTCGTTTTCTGCGGCGATTTCCTTTCCGGATACCTCCGTCATCAGCCCCGCGATGGGAAGCTTCATTTCCGCGATGACTTGTCCGTCCGCGACGACGACGTTGCCTCCCGTTTGGCAGATGCGGTTGGCGGCGAGCGCCATATCCGCTTCATTCGTTCCGATGACGATCAGATTATGGGAGTCGTGAGAGACGGAGGAAGCGATCGCGCCCTTTTTCATACCGATGCCCGTAATGAAGCCGAGACCCTTGTGTCCCGTATGATGGTGGCGCTCCAGAACGGCAAGCTTCAGAATATCCCTGCGGATATCCACACCGTTTTCCACAGACCAGTGGATATTGTGGATTTCTTCGTCCGTGACGAGCTGACCGGGGATCACGCGGATCACGCGGCATTGGTCCGCGTTTTCGGCAATATGGAAGTCCTTCGGTGTCAAGGGCGCGATATGGAAGGAATTTCTTACGGTGTGAAGAAGCTCTTCGTCGATCTTGGGCGCGGGAAACGGGCGCATACGCCGACGGTCAACGACCTTTTTGCCGGCAGCATACACGTCGCAGATATCCACGGTATCCAGATCGTCGAGAACCAGAAGATCCGCGCGGTAAGCGGGCGCGATCGCGCCGACGTAGGACAGCCCGAAGCATTGCGCGGCTTGTACGGTCGCCATCTGAATCGCCGTGATGACGTTTTTTCCATTTCGGACGGCAAGGCGGATGATATTGTCGATATGGCCCTCTGCCTCCAGATCGGCGGGGTGGCGGTCGTCGGTCACCAGTACGCATCGGTGCTTGTAGGGCGCTTCAAACAGGGGGAGCAGTGCGGTCAGGTTGCGCGCGGCGGTACCCTGACGGATCATGACCCACTGACCTTTGCGGATTTTTTCGATCGCTTCGTCGGCGCAGGCGCATTCGTGATCGCTTTGAATCCCTGCGGCGATATATTGATCGAGGGCTTTTCCGCTCAGCGAGGGCGCGTGTCCATCGACGGTTTTACCGAATCGGCGCGCGTCCGCGATCTTTTGGAGCACGTCCTGATCGCGCGCGAGCACGCCCGGATAATTCATCATTTCCGCCAATCCGACTATGCGGGAACTTTCGTACAGGGGGAATAAATCCTCTGCCGTCAGCTTCGCGCCCGATTCGTCAAACGGCGTGGCGGGAACGCAGGAGGGCAATGCGAAATATACGTGCAGGGGGATTCCCGCCGCGGCTTGCATCATATAACGGATGCCGTCCGTGCCGCATACGTTGGCGATCTCGTGCGGGTCGGCGACGATCGCGGTCGTTCCGTGGGGCATACACATCTTTGCCAGCTCGCTCGGGGTCAGCATAGTGCTTTCTATATGAATATGTCCGTCAATAAAGCCGGGACAGATATATTTTCCGTCTACGTATTCCACGGTATCGGCATCCGCTTCCTCGTAGGCACCGACGCCGACGACGGTTTCGCCTTCTATCAGGACGTTTGCTGTTTCCAATTCTCCCGTGAAAACGTTGACGACCGTGCCGCCCTTCAATAAAGTTTTCATTTTGATAACCAGACCTTTCCGTTTTTTCTTTCATTATACCATGGATTTTACGTCCAAATCAAGAGAAGAAAAGCGATTTTTCATGCGTTTGCGAAAGCCCGCGCCGAAAAAAGATTGAAAACGGGATCTGATTGTGCTATAATAAAAAAGCGGCGAATCGCCGCTGATGGTTGCCGCCGTATTGCAGTTTGTTCTGATTTTGTCCCTTGTTCGACGGCGGAGCCATTTTACGCAATTTCCTATAGTGTAAAAAAGCGGGCAACGCCCGCTGGAAAACTGCTTGCTCTGCAAGCTGTGTGCTCGCCTATCGCAGTTAAGACTATATCCAAACGATATAAACGGCGAGGTTCTATTTGCGCAATTTCCTATGCGATAAAAAATAATCACAGGAGGTCTTGCCATGAAAGAAATCATCAATGAAAAATTAAAAGAAATCGAAGAACGCGAAAACGTGCGGATCCTGCATTGCATCGAGTCGGGAAGCCGCGCGTGGGGCTTTGCTTCGCCGGACAGCGATTATGACGTCCGATTTATCTACGTTCGCCCCAAGGAATATTATCTGCGATTGGATAAAACCCGTGACGTGATTGAATGGCAATTGGACGATACGCTCGACATCAACGGATGGGATATTAGGAAAGCGCTAACGCTGCTGCATAAGTCCAATCCCACGCTTTTTGAATGGAATTCTTCTCCGATCGTATACAAAACCACGGACGATTGGCAGAAAATTTCCCGCTCCATCCATCGGTATTTCGTTGCGAAATCGGGAATTTATCATTATCTCAATACCGCAAAGAGCAATTACAGAGAATATCTGAAGGGGGAAACGGTCCGTCTGAAGAAATATTTTTACGTGCTGAGACCGTTGCTTGCGTGTAAGTGGATTCTGGCGGAAGGGACGCCGCCGCCGATGGAATTTCGCGCTCTGATGGAAAAATATCTCGATCGGGAGATCATACCCGACGTGGAAATGCTGCTGGATATGAAGATCCATCACTCTGAAATCGCGACGGGCAAGCGGGTTGACCGTATCAACGCCTATCTGGACCGAACGATCGCGGAAACGGAAGCGGTGATTGCTTCGTTGTCCGACGACAAAATACAATCCTGGGATGAGCTGAACGCGCTGTTTCTGGAAGTCCTGGATAAGAAATGAGGTATATATGAAAGACGGAAAAAAATGGATTCTGGTTGCAGACGACGAGGGGGATATCCGTGACGTTCTGCGGCTTTTGCTCTCGGGAGAGGGCTATCACGTCGAATGCGCCGAGGACGGACAGACGGCGGTGGAGCTGGCGAGCGACGAGGTCGATCTCTATATTCTTGACGTGAATATGCCGCGGATGAACGGGTTTATGGTAGGCGCGGAAATACGGAAGCGATTTGATACGCCGATGATCTTTCTGACCGCTTATTCGGGTGAGTCCGATAAGGTCATGGGCTTCTCCGTCGGCGCGGACGACTATATCGTCAAGCCCTTTTCCAATATCGAGCTGCTGATGCGCGTGAAAGCCGTTCTGCGCCGCGGAATGGCAAGCCGGGCGACGGAAAGCGAGAAAGCGGTTTCCGTCGGAAACCGTATCGCATTCGTCGACGTTTTTCTCGATCTTGACAGTCAGTCCATTATCAAGGGCGCGGACTCCATTCCGCTTACCTATACGGAATTCAAGATCCTTGAGCTTCTTCTGAGCCACAGAAAGCAGATCTTTTCTCTTGATAAGATCTATAGAAATATCTGGGACGACTACGCGGTCGGTGACAGCGCCATCATGGTACATATCAAAAATATCCGAAAGAAGCTGGGAGACAATTCCAGAGATCCCGTCTATATCAAAACAGCTTGGGGAAGGGGATATTACGTTGACTGAAAACGAAAAGAAACGGCGCAAGCTGCTTTTTGAGATCCTTCTTTTCGTCGGAATCTGTTTTGCGCTCTCTTTGGTGTTGTACGTGTTTCTCGTTACGGTCGGATCGCTTCTGATCCAGGAATACTGTCTGACGAACGATATTTATTTGGACGAATTCGAGTGGTATCACGTGGACAATATCATCCGCAGCGCCGGATTTGCCGTATCCGCTTTGTTTTTCATGATTTTGTTTTTCGCTCTGTTCGGCGAACGGCTTGCTTACGTCCGCAAGATCACGGCGGGCGTGGATGCCATACGGGGCGGAAATTACGGAAATCAGGTGGAGCTCCGGGGAAACAACGAATTGACTGAGCTTGCCGAAGCGATCAACTATCTTTCCGAAAGCGAGCAAAGAATCAAGGAAAAGGAAAAGCGGCTGAACGCGGAGAAGGAGGAGCTGATCCGTACGCTTTCTCACGACATCCGCACGCCGCTGACCTCCATCATGTCCTATACCGAGCTTCTTTGCAAGCAGGAGACCGTGACGGAGGCGGAGCAGCGGGCGTATCTGGCGCTCGTGGCGAAAAAAACGGCGCAGATCAAAGAACTGACCGATATTCTGCTCGACGGCGGTCGGCGCGAGCTTGAATTCTTTGCGGATGCGCGGCTTTTGTTTGCGCAGCTTGCGGATGAGTTTGAAAGCGAATTGGAAGATACGTTTGATCTCGCCGTTTCATCGTCGGAAGTGCCGGCATTTGCGGGAAGCTTCGACGTCGGTGAGCTGCGCAGGATCTTCGACAATTTGATGACCAACATCAGAAAATACGCAGATCCCGCGGAAAAGGTAACGCTTTCCGTATCAGGCGCGCAGGAAAGCCTCGTCATACGGCAAAGCAACGCGGTGAGAAAAGGCGGTCCTCCCGCGGAAAGCTACCGGATGGGACTCAACAGCATACGCCGTATCGCGCAGAATTACGGCGGAGAGGTCGTCGTTACGGAAACGGCGGCGTGGTTTGAAATTACGGTAACACTTTCGGATTTTTGAAAATCTTCAGAATTTTTTGGAAGGATCTATGATATTTCTTCAGAATTTCATGGTATGCTGTAGTCACAAAAGGGAAACACCCCGGAAAATGAAAGTGAGGATCGTATATGTTGAATTCTTTGGATCTTTTGATTATCGTTTTTATGACGCTTGCCGCAGGGACACTGCTTTCTCTTTCTCTCATGTTTTTGCTCCGCAATCAGACGGCGAAAAGAGTATTTTTCTACGTGACCTCGGCAATCGGTCTTTACGTATCCGCCATCGGCTTGCGCATCGGCATTGGCGGATGGTTTCCGATGCAGATCGCGGTGGGCGGTCTGACCGCGCTGACGTGCATCGGCGCGATTGCTTTGGATCTCATCGGAAAGAACAAAGCAACGCACGCGCGGATCGCGCGATTGCTTTCTGCGGCAGCGCTCGTGATCGCGCTGATCAATGCGATTCTTTAACCGTTGGAATATCGGATCCGCGATATCAAACGGCGAGGTCCGTTTTGACAATATCCTATCGCATGAAAAAGCACGGCGAGGAGAAATCCGATGCCGTGCTTTTTCTGTTTTCCTGCATAAAAAGTTTGACAAACCCAAAGAGCCGTGATATAATAAAAAATATTATATCCGGAAAGGAAGGTATTCGTATGCATACTAAAAATTTAGTCGGAAAGATCGTCCTTTCGGTTGTTTCCGGCGCGATTTTCGCTTCTCTCTATTTCTATTTTGCGCTGCCCGCGCTCAATCCCGCCAATCCGTCCTTCTGGTTCGGCTTGACGCTGGTGATTCTGTTTTTTGCTTACCCGTTTTTATTCCGATCCGATTACGCCGGCTTTCATCTGAATAAAATCACGGTTGTCATCGCGGTGCTTCCCGCGGTCATTATGATCGTCGGCTCCGTGATTTCCTCCCCCGTTTTCAACGCGCGTGCTTATGCGAGCGTGATCACGGTGACGGAAGCGGATTTTGCCACGGATATGAAGGAAACGGACGAGGTTACCAATATCGCGCTGATGGACGGCAATTCCGCGCGCTATCTTGGAAACAAAACGCTCGGCAGCGTTTCGCACATGGTATCCCAGTACGTGGTATCGGACAATTATACGCAAATCAACTATCAGTACACACCGAAAAAGCTTGCAAATCTGGAGCACGCCGATTTCTTCAAGTGGTACGCCAATAAGGAAAAGGGCGTTCCCGGCTACGTTATGGTTGACCCCGTTGGCAACAGCGCCGAGTATAAGGAGCTGAAAACGCCTCTGAAATACGTGGACAGCGCGTATTTCAATCACGATCTGATGCGAAAGCTTCGCTTTGATTATCCTACAAAGATTTTTGACGATTTCATCAGCTTCGAGGTGGACGATCAGGGTAATCCTTATTACATTATCACCTGTCTGAAGCCCAAGGTGTTCCCGTTTGGTGCGATGGACGTTAGCGAGGCGATCATTTTCGATCCCTGCACGGGCGAGAGTGAGATTTACGCGGTCGAGGACGTTCCCGCATGGGTAGATGCCGTTTATTCGGGCGACCTTGCCGAGGAGAAATACAATTGGTACGGAACGCTTTCGGGTGGCTTTATCAACAGTATTATCGGCAATAAGGATTGCAAGCAGACGACGGACGATTACGGCTATATCGTGATCGGTGACGACGTATGGTACTTCACGGGTGTTACCTCCGTGACCAGCGACGAGTCCAATATCGGCTTTATCATCAGTAACGCCAGAACGGGCGAATACAAATATTATCCCGTCGTGGGCGCGGAAGAATACGGCGCGATGAACGCGGCTGAGGGCGTTGTTCAGGAAAAGGGCTATAAGGCCTCCTTCCCGTCGCTGATTAACGTTTCCGGTCAGGCAACCTATATCATGGTTCTCAAGGATGCAAGCGGCTACGTCAGACTTTACGCGCTCGTCAACGTCGAGCATCCCAATATCGTCGCAACCGCTCCCAAGCAGGATGAGGCGATGAAGGCGTATCGCGCGTTGCTGGCAGACGAAGGCATCATCGAAGGCGGCAAGCTTCCCGATCCCTCACTTCCGAGCGTACGGATCACCGTTGCGGATATCAGAACCTATACGGTGGACGGAAATACCGTATTTTACTTCGTGGATGAAAACGGCTTCTATTATAAGGGTATGCTCCGCGATATGGAGGATATGATCTTCTTTGCGATCGGAGATCAGTTGGAAATCACCTACGCAGAGACCGACAATCCGAAAATCCGCGAAATGAACCGTGTGACGAAGATTTCCGGATAAAACGCCGAAGTCCGTTTTTCCATATGCGCAAAGTCCCGCGCTTCCCGATGCTTACCGTATCGGGAAGCGCGGGTTATTTTTTGTCCACGAGAGATCGGGAAAACTTGGAGAGCGAGCCATTTCCGGGCGGAGGTTGCCCGCTTTTTTATGGTGAAAAACGGATGGACGGCATGGACGTACGGAGGCTCCGTGCTTGAAAACTTGTTTTGGAAATGATATTGAATAACGATGTCATTTATGATATAATAAAAACAGACGTTGGTTGCGGCAATCTGCGAATTGCGGCTATTATTATAAATATAAAAGGAAAGGAAACATGATCATGCGTAAAAATTTTGGAGCGAAAACCTGGCTTTATCCGATGCCCGTCCTGATTGTGGGCACTTACGACGAAAACGGAACCCCCGATGCCATGAATGCGGCGTGGGGCGGCATTTACGACACGAATCAGGTGATGGTTTGCCTTGCAGACGATCACAAAACCACGGAGAATATCCGAAAAACGGGAGCGTTCACCGTCAGCTTTGCAACAGCGCGGACGGTCGTTCCCTGCGATTACGTTGGCATCGTTTCGGCGAACAAGGTTCCCGATAAGTTTGAAAAAGCGGGCTTCCACGCGCAGAAGAGCGCGTACGTCAACGCGCCGATTATCAGGGAGCTTCCCATGACGCTGGAATGCAAGCTCGTCAAATTTAACGAGGACGGCATCTGCGTTGGTGAGATCGTCAACGTATCCGCTGATGAGAGCATATTGGATGAAAACGGCGTGATTGACGCAAAGAAGCTGGATCCCATCATTTATGACGGCGTGACGCACGCTTATCTGCGTTTGGGAGAAAAGGTCGGACGGGCATTCTCCGACGGAAAGAAGCTCAAATGACGGACAGAAGAATGAAGAATGCGGAAATATTCCGCGACACGGAACGGCGGTATACATCGGATCCCGCGCTGATCGAAGCCGTTCGGAAATCGACCGAAGCGCAGATCTTTATTTCGGAGAAGGACACCGTGAGCATTCCCACGCCGATCAAGGCGGAAAAGGCAAAGGTCACGGTCAGCGGCAAGCGCTCGCTGGAGGCGGCTGAGCCGTACGCCAAGCAGGGCAAAAAGGTCTGCGTTCTGAACTTTGCGTCTGCGACCAATCCCGGCGGCGGTGTCGTAAACGGTTCCTCCGCGCAGGAGGAATCGCTGTGCCGCTGTTCAACGCTGTATCCGTGCTTGAATACCAAGCAAATGTGGGATATATTCTACGGTCCGCACCGCCAAGCGGGAAATCCGCTCTATAATGACGACTGCATCTATACGCCGGAGGTATGCGTATTCAAGGGAGATACCAATTTTCCCGAGCCTCTTTGGAAAAAAGATTGGTGGAAGGTCAATATCCTTACCTGCGCGGCGCCGAATCTTCGCGCGCGCCCCGGCAATACGATGAACCCGTACGCCGGCGATCAGGCGGCAAAGATCACGCCTTCGGAGCTTGAAAAGCTGTTGACGGCGCGGATTCGCCGTATATTTGAAATCGCCGTCGCAGGCGGTAACGAAGTTCTGATTCTCGGCGCGTTTGGATGCGGCGCCTTCAAGAATCCGCCCGAAATCGTGTCGAAGGTCTTTCAAACCGTCATGCAGGACTACGTCCGCTATTTCGACGTGATTGAATACGCAGTATTTCATACCGAGCGGGAAACGGCGAACTATACGGAATTCCTCAAAAACATCTCGGTTGATTCAGCCCGGAAACGAGTTGCCGGCGTGTACAGACCGTATATTGTGTGTCATATGACCGTATCGGTTGACGGTAAAGTGACGGGCAGCTTTTTGCGTTGTCCCGAAAGCGAAGCGGCGAGTGAAGTATATTATGAAATCAACAGAGCGTATCAGCGCGAGGGCTCGGGCGGCTTCATCTGCGGACGGATTACGATGGAAGAAAGCTTTACGGGCGGATATTATCCCGATCTTTCTTCTTACCGGCCCGTTGAAAAATGTCTTGGTCACTATATGAACTGCTGGTTCGACGAAGATGTGAAGGACGCGGATTATTTTGCGATCGCTTTTGATCCAAAGGGAAAGCTGGGCTGGCGATCCAACGTGATCGAGGATGCGGATCCCGGCTACGGCGGCGCGAAGATCATCGAGGTGCTGACCGAACAGGCGGATCCCCGCTATCTTGCCTACCTTCAGGAGAAAAAAATTTCCTATTTCTTTGCGGGTGAAACGGAAATCGACGTGCCTTGGGCTTTGCGTATTCTGTGCGACCATCTTTCGCCCTCGTTCTACGTTCTGGAGGGCGGCAGCATCATCAACGGTCATTTTCTCCGCGCCGATTGCGTGGATGAAATATCTCTTGTGCAGTCTCCCGTGACCGGGGGCAATGACGGAAAGCCTTTGTTTGCGGATGGAACGCTCCGCCGTTTTGAACTGACCTCGGCTGAAAATCGCGGCGGCGTACTTGTGACAAGATACACGGCGCGGAAAGAGGGATAAAGAAAATCCCGGACCTCCCAAAATTTTTTCATGATAATCAAATTTGATATTGAAATATTGATATCAACGAAAGAAAAGGCAATATTATGGCAAATGATTGTAATTATGAAATCCGCGCCAAGGGTACGGAAAAAGCCGAGAAATTTGTGAGGTCCCGTTTGAAAATGAACAATGCTTTGCCGAGTGACAGCAAGGAAAGTTTACACGTTTCGAGGAAGCGATTTCACAGGCAAAACGAGAATACGTTGCCTCCGTCAACGGAAGCATGAAGATTTTGCAGTTCAACATGAAAAACGGAAGGCAAATGAATCATTCATTGAAATCAAGCAGATAAAAAAATTCAATTTGACGAGGATTGGTATGTTCAGAGAATTGACGAGAAAAAAACAAAAGCTTTCCCATGCTGCGTGCAAGGAAATACTGAAGCAAGAGGTGCGCGGCGTGCTTGCCGTCAACGGCGATGACGGTTATCCTTACGCTCTGCCGATCAATTTTTATTTTGACGAAGAAAGCAATCGAATCTATTTCCACAGCGGAATGGTCGGACATAAGCTCGATGCGATTGCAAACAGTGATAAGGTCTCCTTCTGCGTTTACGATCAGGGCTGCCGCAAGGACGGACATTGGTCACTCAATATCAGAAGCGTAATCGTATTCGGACGCATGCACATAGCGGACGATTGGTCTGACGAGCGGATGGTGGATTTCTGCAAACGGTTTACGGACGATATGGATTACATCTACAGCGAGATCGAAAAGTTCAGAAGCAACACCGTTATGCTTTGTCTTGAAATCGAGCATATGACGGGAAAGCTCGTCAACGAAGCGTGAGCCCGTAGATAAGAAAATTGTCGCGGATCTTTATACCGCGACAACCAAAGAAATTTTACCGAAAAACGCAAAACGGCGGTTCTCCCGATCGGAGAACCGCTCAGACTGTCGAAAAAGCCATGTAGAAAATTCAAAAATAAAAAGTTGCACAAAGCCGGAAAGGCTCCCTCTGGGAGGGAGCTGGATTTTGCGAAGCAAAAGACTGAGGGAGAGTGCGTGATTCAAGAATTTTGGATTGGAT
>JAFQOX010000121.1 GCA_017412045.1 Clostridia bacterium | reverse complement strand
TTGGCCACTCGGGAACGCTCCCATATATGGAGCTGGTGAACGGAGTCGAACCATCAACCTGCTGATTACAAATCAGCTGCTCTGCCATTGAGCCACACCAGCGTTTCCTATCCGTCGCCCCGGACTGCAATCGCTCACGCCATTGCCACGCCCTCGCGACGGATATCAGTATATCACAAAGATTTCTTTTTGTCAATACTTTTTTTGAAATTTTTCCCGATTTTTCAGCCTTTTTTTCTGTTCGGAAAAGTGATCGGAACGCTATGATCTTTTGTTGCGTTTCCGATCAAAACGGCTCCGTTCCGATTCTTCATGCCTTTGCGCGGACGTAGAGGACGGTATTTTCCGTGATCACGGCTCTGTCGTGCTCGTACGGCTCGGTGCAAGCCTCGTCATAGAAAAATTCGTATTCGTAATCCGCGGTATCGATGCCGAGATATACGCCGGAGGGAATTTCAAAATGTCTGCCCTGCTGTTCCTCGCCGACGAAGATGAAGTCCACCGTGAGAGACTTCTGTAGGGAGGAAACGGAATCAAAGACGCCCGCCTTCTTTTCGGTGCCCTTGACGAAGCTGCGGTTTGCGAAAAGATAGGTTTCGTCCTTGGCAATGACCGTATAGTCTACGGAAGAAATGAAATTGTCGTCCGTGATCACGTAATCCGTGCGGATGGTCTCCGTTCCGTCAATGCCGAAGCTTCTGAGCTTCGCCGTCTGCTGAGGCGTCAGCTTGGTGTGATAAGCCGCGTGAACCGCGCCGTCCTTTCTGGAGGAGCTTTGCTGGTCCAGGACCTGACCGTCCAGCGGAAAATCGGATTTCAGATAGGAGGCAAGAAATTCCGTATAGGTGGAGCTGAAGAGAACGACGGCGGTAATGCCCTTCTCCGTCTCCGTATATACCGATCCTTCGTAAGCGTAAAGCTTGTAATCACCGATCGTTTCGCAAATATTGTACATCGAATAAATGTCTGCGGCATCCTCGTAATAGTATTCCGCTTTAAAGGTTTCGTTTCCGCTCTTGTCCTTGTAGGTCACGCTTTCGGACAGGGACATGATCTCCTTATCCCAGACGAAAAGGTTCTCGACCTTGTTATCCAGAATCACGGCGTGGATCGCGACGGACGTGCCTTTTCCGCAGGAAGCCGTCAAAAGCACCGTCGCAATCAGAAGAATGGCGGCAAATATTTTTTTCATGTTTCAATATCCTTTCTTTTTCTTGTGCTATAGGAAATTGCACAGCTTGAATACAAACAAAGCTTGGATAGGCAAGCAACTTCCGGCGGGCGTTGCCCGCTTGTCAAAGAGAAAATCTGTCCCAGGGAGCAACCGTATGATCCGGCAAAGCCTCAAAGGTCATCGTTTTTTTGCGGACGGGATGACGGAAGGAGAGTCTGCTCGACCAGAGCGCAAGCCCCATCCGGTCGCGCGCGCCGTATTTGCCGTCCCCCGCGATGGGCATGGAGCGGGAGGCGAACTGCACGCGGATCTGGTGCGTTCTGCCCGTATACAGACGGATGCGGACGAGCGAAAATTCGCCCTCCATATCCCTCGCGAGCAGGGTGTAAGCAAGTCTGGCTTCCTTGGCTTCCTTGTGAGAGTCTGGAACGACGCTCGTCAGATTCCGCTTGGAATCGTGAAAGAGCATATCGTGCAACTCGCCCTTTTCCTCGGCGGGCGCGCCGTGAATGACCGCCGTATATTCTTTTTCAAATGCATCCGAGGTCACGAGCGCGGAAAGCTTGCCTGCCGCCTGCTTCGTCATGGCGAAGAGCATAAGCCCCCCGACGGCGCGGTCGAGACGGTGGACGGGAAAGACCTCCCGTCCGAGCTGTGCTTTGAGCAGGGTGACCATGGAATCCTCCCCCGTGCGGTCGGGCTGGGAGAGGACGCCCGCGGGCTTTACGGCGACCGCGAGCGTATCGTCCTTGTATAAAACCTGAATCATACCGTTCATCTGACTTCGATCACGAAACGGTCGTCCGCGACGTCGATCGCGATCTCGGAAATGACCTTGTCGTAGCTTGCGATCATCTTTTCAGCGGCGACGTCCTCGATCTCACGGCTGATATAGCGGCGCATATTGCGCGCGCCGTATTTCGCGGAGAAGGAATTTTTCGCGACGAAGGCGGGGACGCGCTCGGTATAATTCAGCTCGATTCCCTTTTCACGCAGAACGCCGCGCAGGTCGCCGAGCATGATTTCGGCAATGCGCTCGAAATCGGCGAGCTCCAATCCGCGGAAGGTAATGATCTCATCCACGCGGTTGATAAATTCGGGGCGGAGGAATTCCAGCAGTGCCTTCTCCGTGCGGTTTTCGGCAATGGTAACGGAGCTGTTTCCGAAGCCCGCCGTATTGGCGACGCCCGTGGAGCCCGCGTTGGTGGTCATAACGATCACGCAGTTGTCAAACTTGACCTCCTTGCCGTGGGAGTCGGTCACTCTGCCGTCGTCCAGAATCTGCAAAAGCACGTTCAGAACGTCGGGGTGCGCCTTTTCGATCTCGTCGAAGAGGACGACGGAATAGGGATGGCGGCGGATCTTTTCGGTCAGCTGACCCGCGTCGTCGTAGCCGACGTAGCCGGGAGGCGAGCCGATCATGCGGGAAACGGAGTGCTTCTCCATGAATTCGGACATATCCAGACGGATCAGCGCGTCGGGCGTGTCAAAAAGATCCTCCGTCAGAACCTTGACCAGCTCCGTTTTGCCGACGCCGGTCGGACCTGCGAAAATAAAGGAGGAGGGCTTCTTTTTATAGGAGATACCGGCTCTGCTTCTCTTGATCGCACGGCAGACGGCGGAAACCGCCTGATCCTGTCCGATGATCCTCTGCTTCAGACGAGCTTCCAGACCGAGCAGGCGTTCGAATTCGTTCGCGGTGATGGAGCCGGAGGGGATACCCGTCCAGATCTCGACGACGCGGGCGAGATCCTCAAAGCCGAGGTGGATGGTCTGCATCTCCTCCTTGAGCTTCTCGTATTCCAGCTCGTTTTTCATGTGGCTCGCGCGCAGGGAAGCCAGCTTTTCGTAATGCTTGTTTCTCTCCTCGTCCGTGGACTGCGCGGTATCTGCCGCGTTCAGCGTTTCCACTTCCTCCGAAAGACGCTTCAGCTCCTCCTCGACGTCGTATACGCGGTCAAGAACGGGGGAATGGATCGCGACGTAAGCCGCCGCCTCATCAAGAAGGTCGATCGCCTTGTCGGGCAGGAAACGGTCCGTGATATAGCGCTCCGAAAGCTCGACGGCGCGGCTGATGATCTCGTCGGAGATGCGGATCTTGTGATAGGTTTCGTAGTATTTTTTGATACCGCCGAGGATCTTTTTCGTTTCCTCAATGGAGGGCTCGTCTACGATGATCGGCTGGAAGCGGCGCTCCAGCGCGGAGTCCTTTTCGATATATTTTCTGTATTCGTTCAGCGTGGTCGCGCCGATGACCTGAATTTCGCCTCTGGAAAGGGAGGGCTTGAGGATGTTCGCCGCGTTCATGCTTCCCTCGGAATCGCCGACGCCGACGATGCTGTGGACCTCGTCGATCACGAGAATGATATTGCCGAGCGCCTTGACCTCGTCGACGAGGCCCTTCATACGGCTCTCAAACTGTCCGCGGAACTGCGTACCCGCCACGAGAGCGGTGAGGTCGACCAGATGGACCTCCTTGCCGCGGAGCTTGTAGGGGACGTCTCCCGCGGCGATCTTCTGCGCGAGCGCTTCCGCGATGGCAGTCTTACCGACGCCGGGCTCACCGATCAGACAAGGGTTGTTCTTCTGTCTGCGGGAAAGAATCTGCATGAGGCGTGCCGTTTCGCGTTCCCTGCCGATCACTGCGTCGAGCTTGCCTTCTCTTGCCGCGGCGGTCAGATCACGGCAGTAGGTGCCGAGATATTTTTTTCTTTTGTCCTCTCTCTTTTTAGAGGAGCCCGTTTTCTTGTTATCCAGACCGCGGTTGGTTCTTCCGGAAATTTCTTCGCCGTTGTTTCCGTTGCCTCCGTTGTTAGCGTTATTTCCGTTATTGCCGCCGTCGGCTTGATTCTGCGGCTTTTTTTTGCCTCCCGTGAAGCCGCCTGCGAAAGGGAATTGGTTGAAGATCTTGGAAAAATCCAGAGAGGGCGTTCTGCTTTCGCCGGGCTTTCCGTCCTCAGATTCTTCTTCGTCGCCGTCGGTGTCGTCGTCAGCATCTTCGCCGTCGACGTCTTCGCCGCCCATGAGATTGAGGAGATCCTCCTCCATCGAGTCGAAATCGTCCTCGGAAATACCCATGCTGGAAAGAATAGAATCCACCTGCGGAATTCCCATATCCTTGGCGCATTTCAGACAGAGGCCTTCGTTCTTCGTTTCGTTGTTTTCGATCTTGGTAATAAAGAGAACTGCCATACGCTTATGGCATCTTGAACACATTTGCATTTTTGGGTGAATCCTTTCTGAATATCGCTCGGCATCGCGCCGAGAAGGGTGAAATGCATACGTTGCCGCGTGGGCGGCAGAATTTGGTTTTTGCGGTCGATCAGATGATAACGGGAGCCTTGCCGGTTAGACTCGTAAATTTCCGTTTATCTTACGATCGCTGACCGAAGCTCGCGGTGCTGACCGACGGTCAGCGGGAGCGAATATCACTGCGCCGTCCTTGTCGTATCGAACAAACGGGAGGCATGACGCCTCCCATAAAATACGATTGCTTATCCCAAAGAAGAGATCCAGTTGATAAACTGGAAGATATAGGTGATGGGGTTGATCTTCGTGCAGAGGGTGATGATGAAGGATTCCGCGATCTCCATGGTGAAGATCGTGGGGTTGATCTGGTTGAGCGTGGGAAGGAATGCTCTTACGAAAACATTAGCGATGACCCAAGTCCAGATGCTGCCGTTGAGGAAGCCCATAACCGCGCCGAGGATGCCGTTGACCTGCTTGATGACGGGAATCTTGCTGATGACGGCGTTCAGAAGACGGAACACCAGCTTGAGAATCAGCATAGCGGCGATGAATACCAGCGCGAAGGAGATGACCATCGTCAGCATTTCCGCGAGATAATTGTTCATAACGGCGGTGGAGTTTTCGACGTTTCCGTTCTGGATCATGTCGCCGGTGAAGAAAGCGAGCATGGTCTGGAATTTATCCATGAAGGTCGCGCCTTCCTCGAAAACGGGGCCTTCCACGCCTTCCGTGATCAGATTCTTGATGAAGGGAATGCGGCCGATGTAGGGAGCGACGAACTTCCAGCAGAAGTTTGCGATTGCAAAGGAGAGAACGTAAGTCAGAAATTTGCTGATTGCCTTGATGAAACCGTTCTTCCATCCGAAAAATACGCAGATCGCCAAAACCGCAACCAGCGCAATGTCTACGATAAGTGCTGCCATGATAAAAAACCTCTCATTTCTTTTTTTGTTTTAGGGAATTGCTTAAAATTTTACGTTATAAAATCACGGAACGATTCTTTTCGTTTCCGAAACGTAACAAATCAGTATGCTGCCATCGTCGGGAATGAAAAAGCTCAATAGACCCGACTTGATTTCATAATCTCCCTTTTTCTGACCGTGGTCGTCGTACAGAGAGATGGATCTGCCCGAAAAGACGTAGCAGCTTCCGTCCTTTACCTTCATATCCAGCATTTTCTCCGAGAGCGCGAATTCCGTCCTTTTTTCGCCCTTGGTCGAATAGACGGTCACGCCCGAAGCGCCGTCCGAAACGGCAACGCTCCTGTCATCGGAAACGACCGTACAGGGGGAGGGCGTTTCGACCGTTTGCGATACCTTGCCGTTCGTCTGGCAGAAGATCAGGCTTCCTTCTGCCGCGAAATACATCCGGATATTGTTGAAAAAGGATGTTGCGATGGGCTTTTTGCCCGCGATCCGCTCGTGGAAGAGCTCCTTTTCGGAGGAAACGTCCCACAGCGAAAAGTTTGTGTGATAGTTGCCTGCGCCCGTCAGCGTACCGCCCTCGATGGTCGTGATCGCCAGCTTATCTCCGTTGGGGGAAAGGTCCAGATCGTAGATCACGGCGTCCTTTTCCAGCGTGACGGCGCATTCCTTCACGGAATTTTGATTGTAAACCTCAACGACGACCCGTTCCTCCTCCCGCAGACAGACCGCGAAATTGCCCGAATCGGACACGGCGGCAAGCCGTATGGGATAGTCAAACGTGTGCTCGTATACGGAGGAGAAGGAATCGTACATGACGAAACGCTTGTCGCCCGGCGTATAGAGCGCGACGTAACGGTCGGAGGCGGCGAATGCCTGCGCGGAATTGTTCGCCTCCGCGCGGAAGCTTCTGTCGCCCGAAAGATCGTAAACCGCGATCTTTCCGCCCTCGATCACCGCAAGGTCATTCTTATAAAATACGAATTTCGCGCCGTTTCCCGCGGCGTAGGCAATATCGTTGTACTGCCGATCCAGCGAGACGGGGTTGATCCTCCATATTTTATACAGATAGCGAAATTGGTTTTGCTCGAGGAAGCCGTAGGACATCAGACCGATGAGGATCATGACGCCCGCCAGCAGCAGAGCCGCGAGCGAACGCAGGAGATGATAGCGGTCCGCGATCCTTTCGTAATAGATCCTCTGCTCCGAGAAATGCTCCTCGTTCAACCCGTGATGCTTCTTTTTTCTCATCAGAAACGCGACCACTCGGTTTTTTTTCGTCACGGGCTTGCCCGATTGCTTTTCGGACTGCGCGTGAACGCGGTGTTTATGATCCACCTACGCCTCCCCTCCCTTCCGCGCGTCTTCCGCGAGGAAAACGCGGTTGAGATACAGACCCTCCGCAGGCGCGGTTCTGCCCGCGAGCGAACGGTCGCCGCCGTCGACTGCCCGTTTCAGCCTTTCGGGCGATATTTTGCCCTCGGAGACCTCCAGCAGCGTGCCGACGATGATCCGTACCATATTATAGAGGAAGCCGTCCGCGCTGACGTAGATCCGCACGGCATCGCCGTCGCTCTCGATACGCAGATCCGTGACCGTACGCACGGTATCCGCAATCTCGCTTCCGCTGGACATAAAGGCGCGGAAGTCGTGCGTACCGATGAAGATCGGCGCCGCCTCGCGCATGGCTTCCAGATCCAGCTTCCGCGGATAATACAGCGCGCGGTCCGCGAGGAAGGGATTCCGATAGGGATGATTCCATATCAGATAGGTATATTCCTTCCCTGCCACCGCGCGGCGGATGTGGAAGCCGTCGGGAACGCGGACGCTCTCGCGTACGGAGATGTCCCGGGGAAGGTAAGTATTCATGGCGCGCGCCACGGCCTGCTCGGGAATGCCCGACGTGCCGTGCTCCTCCACGACGGCGAGATATTCGTTCGCGTGCACGCCGCTGTCCGTACGGCTGCATCCGCTGACACCGCAGGGGGTATCGAATATTTTCGTCGCCGCCTCCTGGAGTGACGCCTGAACGGTTCTGGCGTTCGGCTGTACCTGAAATCCGCAGTACGCGGTTCCGAGATAGGACAGCCTGAGCAAATGCTTCATATCCGTTCTCCTTTCATTTCATTCCGATCCTGCGCCGCGATCAGAGCAACGCGGGGAAATACAGATTCAGAAGGATGATGCCCGCCAGCAGAGCGGCAACCGCGAGCGCCGCGAAGAAATCGCGCAGCGCGAACCGCAGAACGGTCATGCGGGTCCTGCCGCCGCCACCCCTGTAGCAACGGCATTCCATCGCCGTCGCGAGCTCCTCTGCGCGTCTGAACTGCGAGATCAGAAGCGGGATCAGAATGGGGATCAGCGCCTTCGCTTTATCAATGAGATTGCCCGAATCGAAATCGGCGCCGCGCGCCTTCTGGGCGTTGATGATCTTCTGCGTTTCCTCCAGAAGCGTGGGGATGAAGCGGAGCGCCATCGTCATCATCATGGCGAAGGTATGCACGGGAACGCCGATCTTTGCCAAAGGCGAGAGCAGACGCTCGATGCCGTCGGTCAGCGAGATCGGAGAGGTCGTATACATCAGGATCACGGAGGTCGATGCCATCAGCAGAACGATGCGGATCGCCATCGTGACCGCGCGGATCAGACCCTCGCGTGTGATCGCAAAGGGCCCCCACGTCCAGAGGACCGTCGTTCCGTTGCTCCAGAATACGTTGATCAGCGTCGTGAAGATGAGAACGAAGAAAAGCGGCTTCAGGCTTCGCAGAACGACACCGAAGGAAACGCCGGAAACGGCGACGATCAGTACCGTAAAGAGAAGGATCAGGGCGTAAGCGGGCGCACTCTTCGCGAGAAAGATCAGGACGATATAGCAGATCGCAAGCAAAAGCTTCATTCTGGGGTCGAGCTTATGCAGAAGCGAGTTCCCCGGAAAGTATTGTCCGAGCGTAATATCTTTTAACATAAGACTATTCCTTTCAATGAACAAAAATTACCCGAAAAGCGTTTTTTACGCCTGCCTGATCAAGCGTTCGATTTCCGCCTTTGCCTGCGCGACGGTGTAGACGTCCGTGCGGACGTCAAAGCCCTGCTCGGCGAGCAAAAGCATCATTTTCGTGACCTGCGGGACGGTCAGTCCGACGGATTCCAGCTCGGCGGCTCTGCCGAAAACCTCGGCGGGCGTGCCGTACATATAGGGCTTGGAATCGCTCATGACGAGGATCTTATCGCAGTAGACCGCCATATCCTCCATGCTGTGACTGATCATGATCACGGTGGAATCCGTCTTTTTGCGGTATTCCACGACGCGGGAAAGAATTTCGTCCCTGCCGCGCGGGTCCAGCCCTGCGGCGGGCTCGTCGAGGATCAGAATCTTGGGGCGCATCGCCATGATTCCCGCGATGGCGATACGGCGCTTCTGACCGCCCGAAAGGTCAAAGGGAGATTTCTCGAAAAGCTCCTCGGGAATGCCGACGATCTCCGCCGCCTCCCGCACACGCTCGTCGATCTCCTTTTCATCCAGTCCCATATTTTTGGGACCGAAGGCGATATCCTTATAACAGGTTTCCTCGAAAAGCTGATATTCCGGATATTGGAATACCAGACCGACGGAGAAACGGACGTTACGGATCTTTTTCGGCTCTGCCCAGATGTCCTTGCCGTCGACCTCCACGACGCCCGAGGTCGGCTTCAGAAGGCCGTTCAGGAGCTGGGAGACCGTGGATTTACCCGATCCCGTATGCCCGATGATGCCCGTCACGAGCTTCTCCTCGAAGCTGATGTCGATATGGTCCACGGCGACCTTACAGAAGGGCGTATGCTCGCTGTATACGTAGGAAACGCCGCGCAATTCGGCTGCATTCATCTTGATGACCTGCCTTTCTTTTGATTGAGGTAATCCGCGATCGCCCGCGCGCCTTCTTCATAGGAAAGCACGTTTTTCGGCAGATTGAAGCCGTCCTCGCGGATCTCGAGCAGAAGCTCGGTCACCTGCGGCACGTCCAGACCGACCGATTTGAGCGTTCTGACGTTGGAGAACACCTCCGCGGGCGTACCGTCCAGAAGGATGCTTCC
This sequence comes from Clostridia bacterium, assembly GCA_017412045.1. GTDB lineage: Bacteria > Bacillota > Clostridia > Oscillospirales > CAG-272 > QALR01. Next base: position 8,140 of record JAFQOX010000121.1, on the reverse strand, counting down.
GCTGTCTATCACGATCACGCGGTCCGCGCGGATCGCCTCCTCCATATAATGCGTGATATGCAGGATCGTCGTACCGAATTCACGGTTCAGCTTCTCGATGGTCGCCAGAACGTCGCTTCTGCCGCGCGGGTCAAGCATTGCCGTGGATTCGTCGAAAATGATAATATCGGGGCGGAGCGCGATGATGCCCGCGATCGCGATCCTCTGCTTCTGACCGCCCGAAAGCTGGTGGGGGGAATGGCGGGCGAATTCCTTCATGCCGACGATCTCCAGCGCAGCATCCACCCGCTCGCGTATCTCTGCGGGCGGAACGCCGAGATTTTCCGGTCCGAAGGCGACGTCCTCCTCCACGATGGTGGCGACGAGCTGGTTATCGGGATTCTGAAACACCATGCCGATCCGCTGACGGAGCGCGAAAAATTCGTCCTCCGTGACGGTTTCCTCGTCGAATTTCTTTCCGAACAGGTAGAGATTTCCCGAGGTCGGCGTCAGGATCAGATTGAAAAGCTTTGCCATCGTGCTTTTGCCCGAGCCGTTGTGCCCGAGCACGGCGACGAAGCTTCCCTTCTCGATCTCCAGATTCAGATGGTTGAGAACGGGGATCTGATCGGCAGGATGGTCGCTCTCGTAGGAAAAGCTGATGTCCTCCGCCTTGATCACAATTTCTGCCAAAATATACTCCTTTCCGCCGCCTGCGCGGCTCGTACGTCTCCTCGCGGAGACGAGAGTTTTTGTCGTTTTGTTTTTCGTAAAGTGTACGTTTTCTTTTTCAAAAAGAAGTTGGCGGGCTTACTTCCGCGGCTTCGTCCATCTTGCCGATGCGCCGCAGGGGAGAACGCCTCCCGTTTGCGATACGGGCAGACCGATCTCGTCCGCGAGAACGATGCCGCCGCGCTTCTTTTCAAGCTTCAGCTTCAGAATGTATCCCATCGTGGACGGCGAAAGTCCCGACGTGTAGGAGTTGATCAGGAAGAAGAGCGGATCGTCGGAAAGCACGCTGACGGCAAGCTCGACGAAATCGCCGATGCAGTCCTCCAGCTTCCAGACCTCGCCCGAGGGACCTCTGCCGTAAGAGGGCGGGTCCATGATGATGGCATCGTAGCGGATGCCCTTTTTCGCCGCGTATTGCAAAAATCTCGTGCAATCGTCCACGAAATAACGGATCGGCTGATCGGAGAGACCCGAGAGCGCCGCGTTCTCCTTTGCCTGCGCGACCATATTCTTCGCCGCGTCGACGTGGAACACCTCCGCGCCCGCCGCAGCCGCCGCCATCGTCGCGCCGCCCGTATAAGCGAAAAGGTTCAGCACGCGCACGGGTCTGCCGGCACCGCGGATCAGCTCGGAGAACCAATCCCAGTTGACCGCCTGCTCGGGGAACAATCCCGTATGCTTGAAGCCCATCGGCTTGATCTTGAAGGTCAGATCGCCGTAGGATACGTTCCAGCTCGCGGGGACGTTTCTTTTCGTCCAGCTTCCGCCGCCGCCCTCGCGGGTATAGATCGCGTCGGCTTTTTTCCAGAGGGGGCTTTCCTTTTCATTTTTCCATATGACCTGGGGGTCGGGGCGCCGAAGCACGTATCCGCCCCATTTTTCAAGGCGTTCGCCGTCCGATGCGTCGCACAGCTCGTAGTCACGCCATTGATCTGCTGTCCACATAATTGATGTCCATGCCTTTCTTGCAATTTGATGATTTTCAGACGCCGAAATCAAATTCACCCGCGAAGGAATGCTCCGTCAGCCCCGGGCAGGAAAGACCGAGATGCTCGTAAGCAAGCTTGGTCGCGCATCTGCCGCGCGGTGTTCGCGTGATGAAGCCGATCTGAATGAGGTAGGGCTCGCAAACGTCCTCCAGCGTGATCGCCTCTTCTCCGACGGTCGCCGCGAGCGTTTCCAGACCGACGGGGCCGCCGTTATAGAAGCGGATGATCGCCTCCAGCATTCTGCGGTCCACGTTATCCAGCCCCAGCTTGTCGATTTCCAGCATATTGAGCGCCTTGTCTGCGATGCCCGCCGTGATCACGCCGTTGCCTCTGACCTGCGCGAAGTCGCGCACGCGCTTGAGCAGACGGTTGGCGATACGGGGCGTTCCTCTGGAACGCATGGCGATCTCGCTCGCGCCGTCCTCGGTGATCTCGATACCGAGGATCTCCGCGCTTCGGGTGACGATGCGCACCAATTCCGCGGGGGAATACAGCTCCAGACGGAGCACGACGCCGAAGCGGTCGCGCAACGGGGTGGAGAGCTGACCTGCGCGGGTGGTCGCGCCGATCAGCGTGAATTTTTCAAGCGGCAAGCGAATGCTTCGCGCCGCGGGACCTTTTCCGATAATAATATCCAGCGAATAGTCCTCCATCGCGGGATACAGGATCTCCTCGATATTGCGGGAGAGGCGGTGGATCTCGTCGATGAAGAGAACGTCGTTCGTCGAGAGGTTCGTGAGAAGCGCGGCGAGGTCGCCCTGCTTCTCGATGGCGGGACCGGAGGTGATACGGATATTGACCCCCAGCTCGTTGGCGATGATCGCGGAAAGCGTGGTCTTACCCAGACCGGGAGGACCGTACAGCAGGACGTGATCCAGCGCTTCCCCGCGCATCTTCGCGGCTTCTATATAAATTTTCAGACTTTCCTTGGCTTTTTCCTGTCCGACGTATTCGTCGAGCGTTTGCGGGCGAAGCCCGATCTCGATATCCGAATCGTCCGAATGGGAGCCCGTATCCACGATTCGCTGCTCCGCAAAATCTGGCGAAAAATCGGTTTCGATTTTTTTGATCATGCTGATTTCCTTTCGGTATGTGTTCTTTATGAATGCAGAATGAGAGAGCCTGCCGGCTTTTTGCTTTCATTATATTTCCAAGCCTACAAAAAGCAACCTCTGAAGCCGGATTGCCCGTTAAAATTTCGGCATCATTTTTCTGAGCGCCGCCGTGATCATATTTTCCAGCGAGAGGGTGGGATCCACGCCTCGGAGCGCCGCCTGCGCCTCCTGCGGGGAATAGCCCAGCACGACAAGCGCACTGATCGCTTCCTCCGTGTTGCCGGAGACGGGTACGTCGGCGAAGGAGATCTCGCCGTCTGCTTCGCCCGCCGTCGGGAAGGCTTTTGCGACCTTCTCCTTGAGCTCCAGAACGATGCGCGCCGCCGTTTTGCTTCCGACGCCGGAAGCCTTGGCGATCGCCTTCGTATCGCCCGTCGTCACGGCGAGAGCAAATTTTTCGGGAGTCAGGACGGAGAGGATCGCCATAGCCGCCTTCGGTCCGATGCCCGAAACGGTGATCAGAAGCTTGAACGCCTCCAGCTCCGCCTCCGTATAGAAGCCGAGAAGCTCTGCCGCGTCCTCTCTGACGTGGAAATAGGTATAGAGACAGACCTTTTCTCCCTTTTTCGTCAAATGGGAAAGGGTGTTTTGGCTCACGCCCATTTTATAACCCACGCCGTTGCAGTCCACGACAGCCGTCACGGGGTCCGTGTAAACGAGCTCGCCCTTGATATAATAAAACATGGAACTCTCCTATATCGTTCGTAATGCTTGCGTATTTGCGCTTTCAAGGCTTTTACAAAAGCCTTTTTTTCTTTTCGTTGAAGTAATTCCGCATACGGGAGCCGCCCGTATGCGCGTGGCAGATCGCCAGCGCCAGCGCGTCCGCGGTATCGTCCAGCTTCGGCGCGTGCTCCATGCCGAGGATCATGCCCACGAGGGTGATGATCTGCTTTTTCTCGGCTCTGCCGTAGCCGACGACGGATTGCTTGACCTGTAGGGGCGTATATTCGCTGATGGGAACCTTCCTCTGAACGGCAGAGAGAAGGATCACGCCGCGCGCCTCTGCGACGGCAATCGCCGTTTTCTGGTTGGTATTGAAGAAAAGCTCCTCGATCGCCATTTCGTCGGGGCGGTACGTGTCGAGAAGCTCGCACATATCGTCGTAGACCATCTGCAAGCGTTCCTCGACGTCAATGCCCGCGGGCGTTTCGATCGAGCCCATGGCAAGGAGGCGGAACTTTCCTTTTATATATTCCACGACGCCGTAACCGACGATGGCGATTCCGGGGTCGATGCCGAGTATGATCATATCGTATCCTTTCCCGATCAGGCGTCGGCGTCCAGCTTACGGTAAATACCGATCGCCGCCGTCTGCGGATATTCCAGCGCGAGATAGGCGAAAAGTCCCCTGAAATCGGCGTTTTGCAAGCCGAAAACCAGGGAGAACGAATGCGCTCTGCCCGAAAAAAGGATGGGCAGCGCCTCCACGGAATACAGCGCCGCGCCGTAATACGATGCGGCATCCGCAACGTCCGCGAGCGCATTCAGATCGTCAAAGGTGATCTTGCATTCGTAGACGGGCTCGCCGTCCATCTCCCGGAAGAGGAGATCCTTGTAGACGAGCGCGAAGGTCGTCGTATTTTCTCCGTCGTCGGAATCGACCTCGCAGGTCATGACGATGGAAAGACCGTACTTCTCGATCTGGCGGTAAAAGCTGTTGAGTCTGCCGTCCGCCGTGCTGCGGATGGGAATGATGGCAAAAGTCGCGTGACCCGTATAGACCGACTCGCAGGCGTTCAGAAAGTTATTTTCATATACGGCGGATACGCCGTCCAGAAGCTTGGCGAACCGCTCGAAGGCACGCATGGCTTGCCCGTTGCGCAAAAAAGCGACCGTCCGTTCTCCGCCGACCGGAAAGACGGCGGGCTCTTCGCAAACGAAGGGGATCAGCTCGGCAAGCGTCCCGAGAGAGGTCTCTTCGGCAAGCGCACCGCACAGATAATATTGGAAGAAGCGGTTTTTCGCGCGTCGGAAATAGGGCTCTTCCCTGCGGTTGATCTCTCCGAACAACGCTTCTTCTCTGCCGTAGAGAAAGCTTTCTCTGTAAATGCGCGCCGCCTCGTCCGAGGTCAGTACCGCGCGCAGAATATCCTTCTGCCCGCTCTGACGGGAGATCTCTCCCGCGATCGCTCTTGCCTGCTCACGCAGATGAGCGAAGCTTTTTTCCCACGCGCCCGACATCGAAAGCGCCGTTCTTTTCAAATTTTTTTCGACGATATAAAAAGCGTTTCCCGCGTTCGTTTCCATATGTATTTTCTCGCATTTTTCTATAAATATAATAGTACATCTTATACTATAGCATATTCTTTCCCGCATTGCAAGGGAAAACCTTGAATTTTTTCAAGTTTATTTTTTCTTTTTGCCGAGAAATGCAATCACCCCGAGCCGTAGGGACGGTTCGGGGCGCGGTCATTATTTTTTGAAGAGTTTTTTCCGGAGGGACGTTTTTTCTGTGTGGATTGCGATTGGAGTTTTGTTCGGTATTCCTGCAAATCGTTTTTCGATTTTTGCGTGTGGGGGGTGGACCTGACCGAGCGGACAATCCTGACAAAAAACAAACCCCTTACGGAGAACCGGAAGGGGAAATAGTTTCGCTTAACTATATTACTGTTGTTTCATTTCTGCGTAGCAGTCGCTGCAATAAACGGGTCTGTCATTGCTGGGCTGGAAGGGAACCTTTGCTTCCTTGCCGCAACGCGCGCAAGTGGTGGTGAAGAGTTCTCTTGCGGGCTTGCCTGCGTTCTTCTTAGCGGCACGGCAGGATTTGCATCTCAAGGGTTCGTGCTGGAAGCCTTTTTCTGCGTAAAATTCCTGTTCACCTGCGGTGAATACGAATTCGTTGCCGCAATCCTTGCATACCAATGTCTTGTCCTGATACATTTGTGTTTACCTCGCTTTGATAAATAGGTTAAAATTTTCGCCCGAAGCCGGATTCCGACCGACACCTTTGAAAACAACGCTCTGTGATTAAGCTATTTGGGCATACAAAACAAACTTAACGGATTAAATTTGCTTTCTATATCAATCCCCGAAGGGAAAATACAGCAATTCTTTTTCTGATACCATGAAACGGGCTCGCGTGCCGTTTATAAAAGTTTCCGTAACTTTGCTTTGATTCTGTGAATGGCGTTGTCGATGGATTTTTTCGGCTTATCGAGGGCTGTCGCCATGTCCGCGTAGGACATATCGCCGACGTAGAGAGCAAACACGGATTTCTCGAATTCTGTCAGCGTCTCGTCAATTCTTCGATTCAGATGGCAAAGAGATTCTTTACTGATGATGAGTTGTTCCGGGGTATCAAAATCGGGTTCGTCCCAATCATTCTCCCTCTCGTCGAGAGATACCGGAATATCGTTTTCAAGAAAACAGCGGATATAAGAAAGTATTTTGTTCCGAATGCAGACCTTCGCATACGCGCCGAACGTGACGTCCTGATCCGTCTCGTAGGTGAGTGCCGCGTTGTAAAGGGCGATCAGGGCTTCCTGTCTGACGTCGTCCCACTCGGCATCGCAAACGGAGTAACGCTTGCAGAAGCTCGTCGTCATACTGTCGATCAGGGGAATATAGAGGGAATAGATCGCCTCGAAGGAGAGCGGCTTGCCGCTTCTCACGTTTTCAAGAAGAATATCAAGTTCGGAATGCACGGGATCACAACTTTCAAAAATATTAAAACTGTTCAGACACGCCAATATTATAACATAAAATCAAAAAATGTCAAGGTGGTTTTCAAAGAAAATATTAAAATCTACGAATATTCATGAAATGATCCGTTTCTTCTTGTTTATTTTCAACAATTCAGAAAGAGAAGATGCGAGATAGTATATAAAATCAGAGAGAGGATATAGGCAATTGTGAGGGTACGGAAAAAAAGCTTGACGGCCTCTGTGATTCCCGACCGCCGCGCGACGGCGGTCAGCAGGGAAGCGCAGGGCGCGTAGAACATGGAAAAGGCGGTAAAGGAAACGGCGCGGGCGGGCGTGAAGAGCGAAAAAAGCCCGTCGCCTGTGAGCTGAAAAATTCCGATCATATTTTCCTTGGCAAAAAAGCCGAAGATCAGCGCGGCGGCGGCTTCCGGACAGCCGAAGCCGAGCGGACGGAAAACGGGCGCGATCCACGCGGCGAATCGGTAAAGCAGACTGCGCGAGGGATCGCCGGTAAAGGTCAGCGCGGGCGTCAGCATGGCGAGCGCGGAAAAAACGGCGCAGCAGATCCCGACGGCGGTTCCCGCCCGAAGCAGGTATCCTCGCGACGTATCCGCCGCCTCGCGCAGAAGCTCGCGCCCCCTCGGCAGACGGTACGGCGGAAGCGTTTCCTCCCGCGCGGGCGTTTTGCTCCCCGACGGCGAGAGAAGCAGGGAGAGGAAGATCAGCGCGAGCGAGAGCGCGAAGAAGGAAACGGCAAAGAGCACTTTGCTTTCGGGAAAAAAGGCATCCGCCAGAAAAAGGAGCACGGGCAAGCGCGCATTGCAGGGCACGAAGGGCAACGCGCGGATCACGGCATCGTCTCCTGACGAGCCCTCCGCGCAGGCGCAAACGGAAGAAACGGCGCATCCGTATCCGAGCAGAAGCGGGATCACCGCCTTTCCCGAAAGCCCGAAGCGTCGGAAAAAGTGATCCGTCACATAGGATGCGCGGGCGAGATAACCGCAAGCCTCCAGCGCGCGGACGAGCAGAAAAAAGACGAGCGTTTGCGGCAGAAAGGCGACGGCGGACGCCAAGCCTCCGTATACGCCCCCGATCAGAAAGCGGACGGCGAACGCCGACGCACCGAGACGGAGAAAAGCCTCGGCGGCGAGCTTGCCCCATCGGAGAAGGACGGATTCCAGAAAACGGGAGAGCGTATCCCCGATCCCGTAAAACGACAGAAAGAACACAGCCGAAAGCACGGCGAAAAAGAAAGGGATGCCGAAGCCCGGACGGCATAACAGGCGGTCCGCGGCGATCCGCAGAGAAGGACGTTTGCGTTTCATATAGATCCGGAACGGTTTGAAGGACGAAAATGGCGGATAGAAAGCAGTGTTTGTTTGGACGGCGATATGATAAATGATTGTTTATGGGAGAACTTTTCTACAAAAGTATGCAAAACAATTTTCCTTTGGAAAGGGAAAACGACGTGCTTTTTCTTTGGTTTGCACTCCTTGGCTTGCCAAGGAGTCGAAAAAGCACCAAAAAGAAGCCACTCTGACGCTTGCGTCAGAGCACCGGCGTGCCGCTGGACTGCTTGCGCGGTCTCGCTGCGGCTCGGTCCCGTTCGGGGAATGACAGCCATTCAGGCTGTCATTTAACACCCTCACGCCGCTTCGCTACATCAATTGTCCCGTTT